>JBATJF010000310.1:0-16481 GCA_049668345.1 Gammaproteobacteria bacterium | reverse complement strand
GTCTACCGCTCGGCGTGGGGCGAACTGGGTACGCTGCATCGCCGCTATGATGGCTGCAACAAGCAGGTCCGTGCGGCACCCTACAAGGCCCAGGGTCCGGAGTACACCGCACTGGAGTACTTCCATGCCTACATGAGCAATGGCCTGGAGATCAACGGACCGGGCTCACGCAAGTAAGCGGCCCGCTCTGGCGACACAAAAAAGCCCGGCTCAAGCCGGGCATTTTCTTCATGAAACAATGCCGGTCGCGCGATGTAAAGGGAGAAAATGAGACCGGGAACCGGCTGGTCGCGCATGAGATGCACTCCTACCCCAATAGAGTCACCCGTAGCAACGGAGGTGGTCCGCGAACGAATCGGCCGCGGCTGCCGCATGCAGCCTGACTTCGGAGGTTCGCTAGCTTCCCGACTTCAGTGCCTTGCGCTGCACGTCATCTTGCACCGACAGCGCTTCATACGCCCCGGAAGCGAGCATCATTGAGGCACAGACAATTCCGCCCGTCAGCCCCAGAACCAGATCCTTTACCGTATCATCCAGCGTCGGCTGGAAATGCGTCCCCAGGTACGCGTCCGACAGCCATTCGTAGATTTCCCAGCAGACGGCACCCGTCGTGACCAGGGAAACAATCAGCACCAGCATGATCATTTTGCCGGGATCGGGACACCACCCTCTCCTGATCGTGTGCCCGATCATGCCATATATGAATATTCCCAGCGCTATCCCGCCAATGAAGTGCATGGCACTGTCCAGGTGCGGAATGGAATAGAGATTCATATAAACAAACAGGGTATGCAGGAGCATCAGGACCGAAAGGGGAAAAACGAATTTCATAGCTGTCACTGTCGGGTTAACGGGTGGTTTGTTGCAGGGCAGGGCATTATGCCATGTCGTGTACTGTTCGTATCGGCTGCCCCGGACTACTGGTTGAATCCATATTTATATCAAGAAGTATCGTGCCGTGAACGCCTGGCCATAAGCGAGCAATTTTTTTTCAGGAACCTCGGATTAATTCACTCATCGTCATCCCGGCGCTGCCGGGATCCAGATTTTTCAATGGCCTGGATGCCGGCCTTCGCCGGCATGACGAATTAATCAGGGATTCTCTTAGTTACTGTATTTATTGTATTTCCCCAATAGTCCTGCCCTGTACCGTGACCGCACGGATCAACACAGGCAGGAACTGGCCTGTTTGTAAGTCGTGTGTAAGTGACCAAGGAGTATGCTGTTACCATTGAATTAGCAAGGTATCCGACTCCGTAAAGACTTTGCCTGGCCACCCTGGCCGGGCATATTTTTTCGGTGCCTTTGCCGATACGCCAAGGGCTTGTCGCTGATCCGGCTCGTTCAGTGCGGCAGGACCGCATCACGGGCTGGCGCCGAACGCAGGTCAGCCGTTCCTTGTATTTCAGCATGTTTCACGAACAAAGGCCCCGCAAGCGGGGCCTTTTGACTGGCGGAACTCGGTCTCTCAGGTCATCTCGCCCGGGTAATCGGCGATACCCGGATCGGCCCCAACACCGACCAGCTTCGGGTGATTGATCTTGGGCAGCACCAGCACGTCATCCGGACCTTTGGTGGCGAGGATGTAGTCACGCACCACATCCCACATCAGGCGGCCGTCCGGTGCCTTGCCGACCGAGGCCCAGCCCGCCACCTTGTAGACCGTGTCCGCCTCGATGAGGTGACCGTTGTCCAGTCTGGCATCGGTAATGCGCTCGTACAGGGGCCTGGAAGGATCGATGGTGTAATCAAGACCGCCGACCCGCACCATGTCGCCACCCGACTGCAGGTAGGGATCGGGATCGAACAGGTTGTCCGCCACCTGCTCCAGGATGTTCAGCAGGTCGTGGCCGGTCATCTCATTAACATAGGTTTCACCGTAGGTCATGGAACACTGGGTCATGACGTCTTCCATGGTAATCCACTCGCCTTTCAGGGTCGTGGTACCCCAGCGCACGCCGGCGGACATGGCGACATCCGCACCGTATTCGTGGCGCAGCGCATTGCACAGCACCTGGTCCCAGGTACCCATGAAATTGCCACGGCGGTAAAGCAGGCGGTCGGCGATGGCCAGCTTCTCGCCGAGGATTTCCTCGTAGGTCTTGCCGACCCGGTCCTTGTTGAAGAACAGCTTGCTGGAACGGCTCTCGACGATCTTCTCGTCGTATTTGCTCTGGCGCATCTGGTTGATGTATGCCTCCATCTCCTTGTTGGCCGGCAGCATATCGGAGATGATCGGCAGCATCCTGTAATGCGTGCCCTTGATGGCGCCGTCCTGGATATCGAAGTCCATCACGCCGACGAATTTGCCATTGGAGCCGGCGTTGGTAACCAGGCAGGTGTGACCCTCGACGTTCTTGACCTCGACCGGTTTCGGAATACCGTCGTGCGTATGGCCACCGAACACTGCGTTGAGGCCGGGCACACGCTCCGCCATCTTGACATCGACGTCCATACCGTTGTGCGAGAGCAGCACGATCGCGTCCGGGTTCTCGTCCTCGCGGATACCCTCCACCAGCTCGATCATGTCGTCCTCGCGCAGGCCGAATGACCAGTCCGGGAAGAATTCCTGCGGGTTGGCGTTGGCGGTGCGCGGGAAGGCCTGCCCGACCACGCAGATGCGCGCGCCATTGACGTTCTTGATGACATAGGGCCGGAAGGCATGCCCGGTGTCCTCGTCGTAGAGGCCGCGCCCGTCATATTTCTCGACCATCTTCCCGTACTCGTCGCCGAACAGCGAGTCTTCCTTGACGCGTACGTTCTGGCCGATGAAATCGCCCTTGAACAGCGCCACGTTGCTCAGCACCTCGTCCTCGCGGTAGGTGAATTCCCAGTGGCCGACCATGACATCCAGTCCCAGGATATTCTAGGCCTCGACCATGTCGACACCACGTGTCCACAGCGAGGTGCCCGAACCCTGCCACAGGTCGCCGCCATCCAGGGTCAGTGTATTTTCCCTGCCGCCGGCCTGTTCCCGGAGCCGGTCGAGCAGCGTCTTGATATGGGCATAACCACCGGTGCGGCCGTACTTGAGGGCGGCAGCGTCGAAGTTCAGGTAGGTATAGGCATAGGCCTCGGGCGTATCCGCATCCACGCCCATGTAGTCGAGGAACTTCCTGCCCACGATATGCGGCGGACGGCCATAGGCGTCGCCCATGCCGAGGTTTACGTTCGGCTCGCGGAAATACACGGGTTTCAGCTGGCCGTGAACGTCGGTGATATGCAGGATGCGGGCATTGCCCTGCATCGGCAGGTCATAGAACCCTTCCAGCGGGTCGGCTGCACCGGCAGGCGCCGATGCCGGGGCCGGCGCCCCGTTGTCAGACTTGCTGCATGAGATCAGTCCGGTCGAAGCAACCGCACCGACACCCAGTATCTTTAGAAATTCTCGACGGTCAAATGGAGGCATAGGTCACCTGGATTGTTTTCGTTTGGAAGATACACGCATTACCCTGGCGGGGTGTATCCTGATGTTACGGGCCAGCGCCGACCTTCCCACCCGGCCAGGGCTGTATCCTTTTTCATTGTGCATAGATAATAGAACAGCGGCAGCGACAATTACAGTCAAATCATGACATTTCAGTGTTTTACAGCATGCTTATATTGAAGTTACGGCAAGCACGCCCTGCCCTCCCGGTGAGCACATGAAACCAACACGCGCAGACCGTCATTCAACGCGCCGCTATACGCAGACTCTAGTGTACCTGCTGGCGCTGTGCAGCCTGCTCGTGGCCGGCCTGTCAACGGCACGCGCGGATGTCGTCAAACCGGCCCTGGTCGAGATCAGCATCGACGCCAGTGGCACCTACCGGGTGGAAGTCAGGGCCAGCATCGAGGCCCTGCTGACCGGCATCAACAGCCGGTATCGCAATACCCAGGAAGCGCCGAACGCGGATGCCTACGACGCGTTGCGGGTGTTGCAGGCCGACGCGCTGCAGGCCGCCTTCGAGCCCTTCAGGCAGCAGTTTACGGAACAGGTGCAGCTGCTGTTCGACGACCGGCCCTCCCCGCTCAGCGTGACACGGGTCGAAATACCCGAACCGGGCTACACCAAGGTGCCGCGCATCAGCGTGATCCACCTGGAGGGCGAGATCGCGCGCAGCGTTCAGAGCGTACGCTGGTACTACCCGCAGGCGTTCGGCGACAACGCGGTGCGCGTGCGCCAGGTCGACGAGGCCAACGAAAAATGGCACTGGTCTGACTGGCAGTGGCTGCGCAAGGACGAACCCAGCGAACCGTTCTCGCTGACCGAGGTATTTACCCGGCAACCGGTTACGTCCGTGATCGCCACCTATACGGTCGCAGGTTTCGATCATATCCTGCCGCGGGGACTGGATCACATCCTGTTTATCCTCGGCATCTTCCTGCTCAGCGTGAAGCTGCGTCCGCTGCTGTTGCAGGTCACCATGTTCACCGTGGCCCACACTATCACCCTGGGACTCTCGATGAGCGGCATCTTCAGCCTGCCCGCCATTATCGTCGAACCGCTGATTGCGCTATCGATCGCCTGGATCGGTATCGAGAATATCTTCGCCCGAACCCTGCACAGGAGCAGGTTGGCACTGGTGTTCGGCTTCGGCCTGCTGCACGGCATGGGCTTCGCCAGCATGCTGAAGGACTTCGGCATGCCCGACCACGCCTTCTTCACGGCGCTGCTGAGCTTCAATGTCGGTGTCGAGTTCGGGCAGCTGACTGTTATTACGCTGGCCTTCCTGGCCGTCGGCCTGTGGTTCGCGGATCGGGCCTGGTACCGGCAGGTGGTCGTGGTGAGCGGTTCGCTGGCCATCGCGGCAGTCGGGCTGTACTGGACCTACGACCGGATCATGATCTAGCTAGGCAGGGTACGTTTGACGCACCTGGAATGGCACACGCAGGGTGCGTTCTACGCACCGGGAAAGGTGTTTCGTGAAAAAGGCATGGCCACGGAACCACACGGACAAGTACGTAGGGTGCGTTTTACGCACCATGAACGGTGCACGAAGTGCACCCTACATATGCCAACGAACTACAAAAGGGGGATCGGGGACCGGAACCCCATGTTCCGAAAAGAAACCGGACCGGGCGGTCCGCCGGCAAGCAGCGGCGGGCCACCCGTAATACGGACGAGCGTTACTGGCTCTTCGAAGTCATGTAGTCGATGACGGCGGCGAGATCGTCGTCAGAGCACTCCATGCAGGTACCCTTCGGCGGCATGGCGTTCTTGCCCTTGATGGTGCTGGCCAGCAAGGCATCCTTACCCATGGCGATACGCGGCGCCCAGGCCTCCTTGTCACCGAGCTTCGGTGCACCGGCCACACCGGTAGTGTGACAAGCCATGCACTTGGTGTTGTAAATACCTTCAGCGTCGGCTGCCTGTACCGCGGAATTCGCGACCAGCAGGGTTGCGCCGATCACGGCAATCTGGATTATCTTCTTCATGGTAGCTACTCCGTTTTATGAGTTGTCGAAAAACTACGCCGGCACCGGTAGAGCATGCTCATGCCTGCACCCTGGCGGATTCTGGAAATCACAGAGATAATATTAGCGATTCATATCAGAAGGGGTGATTATGTCACAAGCGCCCCGGACGGTGGCCGTCTCCAACCCCGATGTAGATGCGGAAATTAGCCACGGGAACGCGTACAGGCGTATAATTTAACTGGTAATTTTCCATAAATACCATCATGAAACCAACATCAATATTACTGACGGTATACCTCTTCTGGATAATAATGGCACCGGCGCTGGCCGGGCCCGCGCTCGTCCCGCATGAGATCACTCCGGCCGACACCGCGTTCAACCTGCCTGACCTGAAAGACGGCATGCATTCCCTGGAGGATTACCACGGCAAGGTGGTGCTGGTGAATTTCTGGGCCAGCTGGTGCCCGCCCTGCATACAGGAAATGCCGGAACTGGAACGCCTCAAGGAGACGTTTGGCAACGAGCCCTTCGAGATCCTGGCCGTCAACGTCGGCGAACAGAAATTCCGGGTGTGGAAATTCGTCAAGCTGGTCAATTTCGATCTGCCCGTTCTGCTGGACAGACACAAACAACTGTTCGAGGCATGGGACATGACGGTGCTGCCGACCAGCTTTCTGCTCGATGGCAACGGACGCATTCGCTATTGGGTACAGAGCACACCCCAATGGGACAGCGAGGAAACACACTCCATCATCAGAGAACTGTTACAGGAACAGGAGACAACACAATGAAACCATACCCTCTCTACCTCGGCCTGCTGCTGGCCGCCGCCCTGTCCTGCCCGATGCTGCAGGCGGCCGGTGACCACAGCCACCGTCAGGAAGTCGAGACGCTGTTTCGACTGACGCAAATGGAACAAAAGATCAACGAAAGCGTCCTCTCCGTCGCGCAACTGCAGCTCCAGCAGGATCCGGGCCTGGCGGCGAAGCAAGACGCCCTCTTGGCCTTTCTCGAGAAATATATCGGCTGGAATGCCGTCCGGAATGACCTGGCTGAAATGTACATGGAGACCTTCAGCGAGGATGAACTGAAGGCCATGAATGCCTTCTACATCACCCCGACCGGCCAGAAGGTGATCACCATCGTCCCGCAACTGGTACAACAGCGCAACCAGCTGTCGATGCAGCGCCTGCAGGAAAATATCGGCGAGCTGCGCACGGCGATCGGCCACGGTCAATAGCCAAGCAGCCTGGATGGCGGCCCCACACCGGCACTGCCCTGATTGACACTGTTTCAGTTCACACGCAAGGGTCTGCGTCACCACGCTGCTATAACCGGCTAGCGCAGACAACCCGGCAATACTTTCTTTGTCCCGGCATATCAGCCTGGTCATGCACATGCGCTGCTTGATCTTGCGAGTTACCGCGAGTTATCGCTTGACTACCTGTCACGGTAATGACTGCATCATCCGGACAAGCTGTTTGCTGCTACTGCGATGCAGCGCGGCATCGACGGTGAGATGTATATGCCTTTCCGTACCCTTCGCGGCAGACCCAGGTGCATAACACGGCAGTTTTCCACAGGGTTATTCACTGGTGTGAGCCGATCGGATGACACAGACATCGGTTACAGGAAATGGCATGTGTCGAAATGGAACTGCCTGCTGGCATGAAGCTGACGGGATTGTGACTGGCAGTGCATGCGCCCCGATCATGGCATATGCGGACAGGCCCAAAGAAAAACGCGAGGGGATAATATCCCCTCGCGTGCTGTTATCAATAAACCCCTGAGGAGGTATCCCTGCCCCTTGCGGGGCAGGGGTAACCTGTTTACCAGCCGCAGGTATTGCCTATCAGTTGTGTCGAGACACTCACCCAGACACTCTCGGATACGCGTCCCTCGACCAGATGCTCCTTCCACTCCCGGCCATCGGAGCCGGTGCAGGACACCTCGTCGCTTTCGTCACCGTGACAACCGCGGCATGTGGTGTTGAGCGGGTTGTTGGTCCCGGACACCTGGCCCAGCAAGTTGATCTCAACCGTATCCATGGTCTGGCGTGAGGTACGACCGCGCATGGCGTGCTCGAGCCACTCCTCATTGGTGGCAGACACCTCGTCGGACTCATCATCATGGCAGTTCAGGCACACGTCGTTGACCGGGTTCGCCTCGGCCGTGAAGGTATGCATCCAGGACACGGCCCGGTCGAAGTTGCCCGCGACCCGCTGACCGTTGTATTCCAGGTCATCCACCCAGGTCGGGATACCGTTGTTGTCGACATCGTGGCAGGTACCGCACTTGAGCGGGCCGTGTGAACCGTCGTGGTTCAGGCTCGCCGCCTGGGCGTAGCTCGTGGTATCGATGTCCGGCGTCACCGGATACAGACCGTGGATCGACTCGTGACAACCCTGACAGCTGATGTCCTGGTGCCCTCTCGAGTAGCGCATCAGCGAGGCCTTGCGCGGGTAGTTGAACGGCGGGTAGGCATTGATGTTGCCGCTCTGCTCCACGTACGGGGCCGCATGGCAGTCCGCACAGTGCGGTTCGCCCGCCGACAGCCAGTGGTCGCGACCGTCGGTCGCCGCCGAGAACGGCACCGGCACCGCCGCCGAGTTGGCCAGCGTCGCCTGCGCGTCAGCCACACAGTCCGGCGTGGTGCAGAAGTCCAGCGCATTCACGCTGAAGTCACCGTCACCGTCGAAGGTGCCGCAGATCTGGAAATCGGGATTCGTATCCCCGTCACAGTCAGGACCGTTAGCACTGGTTCCCGTCGAGCAGCTCTGGCCTGGCAGCGCCACCTCGATGGTCGCCACATTGCCGTCCTGGGCCGGGTTGGCCGGTGCACCGAACAGCGTCGCCACGTGGTCGCACAGACCCGGATCGCCTTCCCAGATCGCGTGGGTGAAGTCGGTCGTACGGACTGCACCGCTCGGCGTATTCGGCGAGGCCGCCGGATCACGCGGATCCAGCCACATCTCCGCCTGCGCCAGGCTGATACCCAGACCGCTTGCGACATCCTGCAGCGTTGCATTCACGAACGGCTCGCGTACGTGACCCGGATCACCCGGCTGTGCATGCACCAGGCTGACGACATTTTCGGCCTTCCACAGTTCCTGGCCCAGCTGCTGGTGACAGTTCGTGCACCACAGGCCGCCATTTGCGCTGTTGCCGTCGTGGAACACGTTGTCGGCCAGCCACTCGCCCACCGGGTTCAGGTGCGCCGGCGTCTCGGCACCGTCGCTGTCCTTGCCCGGGTTGGAGTGCACGTCACGGCCCACGAAGCACCCGCCGTTGGCATCGCGGTTATCCGCTGTGGCGTAGAAGTTCTCGCCATCCAGCGTGATCGGATAGCCCGACATGTCGCCGCTGGAACGGTGCGCCGGGTGGCAACCCTGGCAACCGCCGCTGCGGCCCTCGCTGTCGCCGAAGGCAATCGGACCGCCCTCGCTGATGCCCCTGTGATTCATATGCAGCGCCTCGGTGACAGGCGGAATCACCACGCCACCGTGGGTCGCCGACTTGACCACCGCGATCACATTATCCGCGTGGCACTTCTGGCAGATAATGCTCTCGTGGCCGAGACGCGTGTTCTGCGGCAGGCCGGCACCGCTGCCCGGGTAGTTGGCCGTGAAGCTGGTGCCATGCTCCCGATCGTGGCCATGCAGCATGCTGATCGCCGCACTCTTCAGCCGCGAGTACCAGTCGGAATCACCCGCACCGGTGTCGATGTTGTAGAAGGCGTTCCAGAAATTGTACTCCTGCTGCACCAGCGCCCACTGGGCAGGATTGGTGTTCGGCGTATTCGTGCTCGTCGGGCCGTTGGAATGACAGCGCTCGCAGTTCGGGATATCGATCGGCGCCGTACCGAAACCGATCACCGGATTGCCGCTGCCATCCAGCACCGGCGTATCGTTGGTGCCACCGTCAAAATGATACATCTGTGCCTTCATCTGCACGTACGGCCGTATCGAGTCCTCATCCACCAGTCCGGGATCGCCGAAGAAGTCGATGCTGTCCTCGAATGGCGTCAGCGGCAGACCCAGGGCCTCCCAGATATCCGGCGAGGTCAGCATGATAGGCAGGTTTTCCAGCACCTTCATCTGGGTGAACACCACCGTGCCGGTATCGCCCGAGTAGGTCAGGACGTTGCCGACACCGGTGCCGCAGGTCCCGTCCGGTGTTGTCTCGCCGGGACCCGTGGGCCCCATCGGGTGCAACGCCGGGCCGCAATTCTTCGCGTACTCGACCATGCCCGAAACGCCGAGGCGGATCTTGGCGGAATCCGCGGAGGTCCCCGTGCTGTTGCCGCCTTCCAGGTCCTCGTAGAAGTAGAGATGGTTCCACACGCCGTTCTGGTAGTTGTCCGTAGCATCGGTGAGATCACCGTCACCCAGCACCACGCCGTCGGAGCCGTTGTAGACGCCGGTCTTGAGCGTACCGTCCGGGTTCAGCGCCGCCGAGTCGTACACCGTGTTCCAGGACAGCAGCGAGTTGCTCTCCACTGCACTGATCAGTGTGCTGGTCTGCGGCTTGCCGCGGCCGTCGTTGCGCGGCTGGGCGTCGTGCCAGTACTTCAGCACGTATTTCTTGAAGTTCTGGTTATTGTCGAGCGCCTTGTCGCGCAGCACCGTCTGACGGTGCAGGCCGTCCAGGCCATTATTCGGGTCGCCTTTCAGCAGGGTGGGGAAATCGGCACCATCGGTACCCTCGGGCTTGACCACCTGGGTCAGGATCGAGTTGTACGCCGGCAACACGCAGCAGTAGGCAAACTCGAAGCCGGTGCAGTGCATGCCCAGCTCGTAGTTCATCAGGATCTTGAAATCGGTCTGGTCGGGGAAGCCCGCGTTACCGCCACCGCCACCGGCGATGCCGCAGCCACCGGGGAACTGGTCACTGTTGCGGACATTGCGCTCGTCGGGGCTACCTGAGCCCTCGGCACGCACCCGGCAGGGTATCTGCGCGGGGTCATTTTCTGTGTAGTTCCAGTTGCCGCGGCTGCTCGACGTCACCGTGGCGAACTTTACGTTGCTGTTGGCGTCGTACAGATCAACGGTGTTATTGCGCCCTGCATTGTCGCCACTGATCGACAGCCGGTCGTTAGAGACGCTGTAGGTGGCGCTGTTGATGTCGATTGCCCAGGCACTGGTCGCGAAACACAGTGTGCCTGACAACACGAGAAGCAGGCCCGTACACAGCCTGCCGAGTCTGGATGTGATGATCATGATACCCCTCCGCTCGTTCTTGAATGTCCTGAACACCACGTACCCCTCCGGTGTGTTCGAAAAGCTGTCTGATATTACGCCGTCTTTTTTGGCGATATTCTTTTTTGGCGATATATATACTTGCATACGCGCCGTAAAATCACAGTAACAAAGTCACAACGCGAAGAAAATATATTTGTGAATATTTTCCCAATTTATTATGGTGCGCGCTTTTGATACAAAGCAATTCTCATGCCAGCAGCGCACCACTTGGAGGCATCACGCCAGCCCTCTGAAATTACTGGCATTACAATATCAGCACCGCCGCATATACTGGCGCACAGAGTGAAACCCGCAATGCCCTGACGATAATCTTGTCAGACACGCTGACATAATTGTCAGCCATCCGCTGCCTTAACGGACATTCATTCCGGAACGTATCGCGTTATATGGCAATGCCGGGGAACGACCCGGGACATCAGCCGGCAGGCATCGCCTGTACCAACCGCGGCCGGCGGGAGCATGATGTAAGGGTGCGCGTGATTACGGTCGCACATGCACATCTCTGGATTACGGTGCTGACCGCTTCATTACAGGAACATCTGGAACTGGAAAACACGAGGTAAAGCAGGCAAACGCCTGCCAACGGTGCGACTGCCCTTCTGCCGCTGCAGGCCGACCGATACGTCTGCCCGGGCGGTCGAAGCCGGGCAGCGCGCAAGAGGTTAATACGCGCTTTTCAGGTAAGCGCAGCCGCTGCCCTGGCCTACTCCTGCATCAAGCGCTTCAGGTCCGCCTCGCGCCCGGCGGTCACCGACCCTTCCTCGGTGGCCTTTTGTTCCAGTCCTGCGATGAATTCGGCCTCGCGCTTGAACTGGCGCACCAGCTCGTCTTCATAGACAGCGACCTTGAACTTGTTCGTGCGCAGCGCGATAACATAGTCGTCGAGTTTCTCGCTCATGTACATGCGCAGGGTCTTGCGGTGTGTCTGTGGCTCCTGCAGGAACTGCAGCTGGGCATCCTGGACATCCAGCACCTTGACCAGGTGCCAGCCGGCGGGCGACTGCACCGGGCCGCCCAGCACCTCGGGCTCCTGGAAGAAAGTGAGTTCATCCAGTTCCGGGAAACCGGTGCCGCGTGAGACCCAGCCCATATCGCCTAGCGTCTGCCTGGCGTTGGGATCGATGGAATGGTCTCTGGCTGCCTGGAAGATCGTCAGTTCACCGGCCTCGATTTTCTGCTTGATGTTTTCGGCCTCCTCTTTCGTCTTCAGTACCACCATCTGCACCTTGCGCATTTCAGGCACGGTGATCCTGTCCTTGTTGGCCTCGAAATAGGCCTTCAGTTCCTCGTCGGAGGGTGCCCAGCTGCGCAGCAGCTGGCTACGATGCAGGTTGATCAGGCGTGTCTTGCGGTATTCCCCGGTCCGCTCCAGGTAGGACGGATCGGATTCCAGGCCGGCAGTGCGCCCTTTCCCCGCCATGATCAGGGTATCGATGTACGAATCCAGCCGCTGCTGCCGCTCGGTGTCGCTGTCGAGGTAGAATTCGGCGCTCTCGACCCGCTTGTCCGCGCCTTGCATCAGTTCCCTGACCTCGCCCCAGGCGACGGTCGTGCCGTTCACCCGGGCCACGATCGTGTCATCCGTGCGCTCATCGTCCTTGTTCGGGTTGAGGACATCGGGCTCGATCTTCACGCTTGCGCCTTCCCGGATCCGGGACTGCAGCCGGGTTTTCAGGGTATTCAGCTTGGCGTTGCGCAGACTGGCCTCGATCGCCAGCCTGGCATCGTCCGCCAACTCGTCCCCTTCCTCTGCCGTGCTGCCGAACTGCTCCTGAATCTCTTCTTCGCTGACCTGGATATCGGTATAGATGTGCTTGTCGCGGTAGAGACTCGCCAGGATGGCATCCTCGAAACGCCTGATGTCCTGCCGATAGGTCGCACTCTGGTCAACGCCCTGCTCGCGGGCATCGAGGTACAGCAGGTTGGCGCTGATCGCCTTGTCCATCAGGGTGATGATCACCTGCTTGCGCTCCGGCGTGCCGAGCGCGGGGATCGACAGGCCCACCACGGCCGAACTGTTCAGCATGGTATTGAGCAGGCTGTAGGTGATGGTCTCGTCACCGACGCTGGCAACCACGTCTTCCGGCTGCGGCATGTTTGCGTCCTGCGGTGTGGAAACAGCGGTTTCCGGCGCCTTGATGGCGTTGCCGGCCCTGCTTTCGCTCGAATTGTCGCTGCATGCCCCCAGCAGCGACAAGCCAAGTACGACAGGTGCCAGGCGTGTGAATCTGATGTTGTCGTTGTGCATGATTATTGTTCCGATGTCTGTTGTTGGTCTGGTTTCATCCGACTTTCTGAATACAGTATGACACCAACGGTCACTGGAATACTGTAACGCTCCGGATCATAAAGTCAAAAAAAGGGAGAGGAAGCAAATTCCTCTCCTTTTTTGGTGCCGTCACCGGGGAAAAGTTCCTCCCCGGCGACGTTTAACTTACCAGCCGCAGGTCGATCCGGCATAGGTCGTCGATACATGCTCCCAGACCGGTTCGGCAGCGCGGCCCTGTATCAGGTGGTTTTTCCACTTGTCGGTACAGCCCCGGCGCGAGAGCGAGCTGGTACGATCACCATGACAGCTAGTGCATACCGTAGACTCCGGGCTTTCCACTGCAGGATCACCGGCAAGATGACCGAGTTGCAACAGATCCACCTTGTCCATCATCTCGCGCGGGCTGCGACCCTTGAATGAATGCTCCGTCCAGGTCCTGTTGGTCGATGATATCTCACTGCTGTTATCCCCATGACAGTTCAGACAGTAATCCCCGCGTGGATCGGCCTCGGCCGTAAGGGCATGCATCCAGGACAGCGCCGCATCATAGTTCGCAACGATCGGCTGCCCCTCGTACAACAGGTCATCCTGGATATGACCAGGAACACCGGCACCATTCACCTGATGGCAGGTACCGCACTTGAGCGGTCCATTTGAACCGTCGTGGTTCAGGCTCGCCGCCTGCGCGTACGACGTCGTGTCGATGGTCGACGTGACCGGATACAGACCGTGGATCGACTCGTGACAACCCTGGCAGGTGATGTCCTGATGGCCTTTCTGGAAAAATATATCGGCTGGGATGCGATCAGGGAAGACCTGGCGCAGATGTACATGCAGACCTTCACCGAGGATGAGCTGAAGGCCATGAATGCCTTCTACATCACCCCGACCGGCCAGAAGGTGATCACCATCGTCCCGCAGCTGGTACAGCAACGCAACCAGCTCGCCATGCAGCGTCTGCAGCGTCTGCAGGAGAATATCGGAGAACTGCGTGACATGATCGATACTCGCAGCAAAGACGAGGCGGAACAAACGCAACCATAGCGGGCATGAACCGGGCAGCCCGCACTCTGCATACTGCTCACGGCGCCTGAAATGCTCCCTGCACCTGATAGTGCGTACATTGCACCCTACGTGCGATGTGTCTGATTGTGCAGGGTGCACGCTGTGCGTCGGCCATCGACCACAGAATCTTCATAAATGAGGCTGAAGTTCCACGCCACGACCGGCACGTCGCCCTTGTTGGTGGCGAGACACAGGTCAGGCATAGACTGTGAATCCGGCGTTCCGTCATCCGCACTGATGCTCGACGGATTTTGGCTATTACAGCTATTTTCGTTTGACGGTGCGATAACAAGACGGTTGCTCTCGGGCCCCACACGATATCCGTGATCGCAACGGTGGCCCGTCGGCAACTTTTCGGGTTAGCGCCAGCGGACCCGAACTGTAAATTCCTGGCCCCGGATTTCGGGCCCGGCGGCAGGCCGTTCGCCTACCAGCCGGTGCGCTGCACCCCGCCCTTCTCGTACGGCAGGTTCTGCTTCAGCCAGGCCTGCAGCGTACCCTCCAGGCGGGAGAAGTTATCGATATCATGGGCGTAGAGGATGGGTTCGGCCTGGCGCGTGCGGCTGCCGTTGAGACAGTAGATCACCACGCCGTTCGGGTTCCTGAGTTCCCCGATGCGCGCCTCCAGCTCGGTGACAGGCACGTTGATCGCACCGGGGATATGGGCAATCGCGTATTCGAGCGGGGCACGCAGGTCCACGACCAGCGGCGCCCGGTCACTGGCGAGCCGTTGCTGCAGGTCCACGGGTGCGATACCGGGCGAGAGGAAATCATCTGCCTGTAGCGGCGCGCCCGGGCAGGCCATCAGCAGGACGGCCAGCAGCAGGCCGCATGCACGAGTGACCACCACACGGTACTCTGCCGGCAGGGCACGTCGCATGCCGCCCCCTGTGCGCCTGTGTCTTACCCGGCTGGTGGACATCGCCTACTGCTCGTAGATCTTCTGCAGTTCCTTGATGCGCTGCTGCGTGACCGAACCCGGCTCGCCCGCCTTCGCCGTCAGTTCACGGACCATGTCCGCCTCCTGCTGGGCGAGCGCAATCAGCTTGTCCTCGTAGACCTCGACGGAGAAGTCGTTCTTGCGCAAATCCGCAGTGTAGCCGGCCAGCTTGTCGTGGATGTACATCCGCCGTGCCAGCTTGCGGGTGGCCGGCTCGCCGAGATCCGTGTACTTCGCCTCCCGCAGATCCTGCACCGTCACCAGGTGCCAGACATCACCGACCTGCACCGGCCCGCCGATCTCGCCCGGTTGCAGTGAGAACACGACCTCGTTCAGCTCCGGCAGTGCCTTGCCCTTGGCCACCCAGCCGATCTCGCCCAGGTTCTTGTCCGCCTCGGGCGCGATGGAATGCTCGGCGACCGCCTGGTAGATGGTCAGCTCGTCGGCCTCCAGCCGGGCCTTGATGGCCTCGGCTTCCTCCTGTGACTTCAGCACCACCATCTGGACCTTGCGAAATTCCGGTACGGTGATGCGCGCGCGATTCGCCTCGAAGTAAGTGCGCAGCGCTGCGTCATCCGGCTCCATCCCGGCTGCAAGATTGCCGCGGTGCAGATTGATGAGACTGGTCTTGCGGTATTCCCCGACCCGGGCCAGGTACGCCGGGTCCTGGTCCAGGCCCGCAGCCCGCGCCTTGTCCACGCTGATGCGCATGTCCACGAGCGCGTTCACCGCCGCGCGGCGGTCCTCGCCGGAGGCGGAACTCACCTGGGTCCCGAGACGGTCCTTGACTTCGCCCCAGGTCAGCGTACCCCCGTCGATGGTTGCAAGCACGGTATCATCCGGACGTTCGGCGTCCTGGAGCGGATCCAGCGTGGCATCGTTGAGTTTCACGGTCACGCCCTCGCGCAGGCGGGTGCGCAGCGTCTCGTTGAGCGCACCGAGCCGCTGCTTGCGCAGGTTCGCCGCGATCACGGTGCGCAGTTCATCGGTCAATTCGGCGCCTGCCACGGAATTTTCGCTGTGGAAAGTCTCGATGTCCGCCGCGCCGACCTCGGCACCTGCAAGCATGACCCGGTCACGGTACAGCCCCTGCAATATGGCATCCGAAAATTTGCCTGTCTGCCGCGTATAGGCCGGGTCCTTGTCCAGTCCCTGGCGCAGGGCGTCCAGGTAGAGCAGGTTGGCGTCAACCATCTTGTCCAGCAGCGTGATACGCACGGTATCGCGCTGCGGTGTACCCAGGGCGGGGATCGAGACCCCCACCACCGCCGAGCTGTTCAGCATCGTATTCAGCTCGCTGAAGTGAATGGCCTGGTCACCGACCCGGGCGATCACGTCGTCGGACGGTGCCGCGGTCGCCGCGGATTGTGACGCTGCCGGCGCGGCCTCTTCGGCTGCGGCCGCCGAGGGGTGCGACGCGGAATCACAGGCCGCCAGCAGTCCGAGGCCCGCCACCAGCAGGAGTGCGCACAAGGCGCTGTCAATTACACGATTCATAAGGCATGTTCCCGAATTCTATGGTTTTGTCATGATACCGCAGTGAGAC
>JBATJF010000309.1:0-6864 GCA_049668345.1 Gammaproteobacteria bacterium | reverse complement strand
ATTTATCGCCTTAACCCGGTGTCCGGATGTATCAGACCACCTCGGCACGGAGCGGTTAACAGCGACAGGACACGAAAGTCATGTGCCACTGATCGAACAGAACATCCCCTCTCCCGGAGGGAGAGGGAGTATGTGGGACAGCAGTGGCTCTGTCCCCGTTTATGTGCCCATCTATGCCACCTCCATTGAAAAAATCAATCAATCCGATTGCCATCTGGAATTATTCTAAAGTATGTGCATAATGACACTACTGTCCGGTGATCGGTGACACTCGATTGCAGAAAATGCGATGTGCAATCGTTCCTTAAATACATGGAGATGCATATGAAAACAGGAAAACCCTTTGCATTGCTTGCGGCATTTGCAGTCGCAACCATACCCGTGCTGTACACGGGCCCGGTACACGCCGGTATGGAAGCAACAACCAACGATTACTGGTGGCCGAACCGGCTGGATCTGGGTCCGCTGCGTGCGCATGCCGCCGAATCCAACCCGCTGGGCGATGATTTTGATTATGCCAAGGCCTTCGCCAGCGTCGATATCAATGCGCTGAAAGAGGACATTGCCAAGGAGATGACCACGTCGCAGGCCTGGTGGCCGGCTGACTGGGGCACCTACGCCGGTCTGTTTATCCGTATGGCCTGGCACTCCGCCGGTACCTACCGCAGCCTGGACGGCCGCGGCGGCGCCGATGGCGGTCAGCAGCGCTTCGAGCCGCTGAACAGCTGGCCCGACAACGCCAACCTCGACAAGGCGCGTCGTCTGCTGTGGCCGGTGAAGAAAAAATACGGCCGCAACGTGTCCTGGGCAGACCTGATGGTGCTGGCCGGCAATGTGGCGCTGGAAAAGGCCGGCTTCAAGACCTTCGGGTTTGCCGGTGGCCGCGCCGACGACTGGGAAGCGGACCATGTCTACTGGGGCACCGAGAAAAAGTGGCTCGCTGACGACAAGCGTTACAGTGGCAAGCGCGATCTCGAGAACCCGCTGGCCGCGGTGCAAATGGGCCTGATCTACGTCAACCCGGAAGGTCCGGTCGGGCACACGGGTGATCCGGTGGCCGCCGCGCACGACATCCGCGACACCTTTGGCCGCATGGGCATGAATGACGAGGAGACCGTCGCGCTGATCGCCGGTGGTCATACCCTGGGCAAGACCCACGGCGCCCACGATCCCGCTGACTGCGTCGGCCCTGAACCGGCTGCTGCCCCGATCGAGCAGCAGGAGCTGGGCTGGGCCAACAAGTGTGGCAAGGGCAATGCCGAAGACACCGTCACCAGCGGACTGGAGGGTGCCTGGACACCGACGCCTACGCAGTGGGGTAGTCTCTACCTGCAGAATCTGCTGGCCTTTGAATGGGTGCAGACGAAGAGCCCGGCCGGTGCGGTCCAGTGGATTCCGAAGGATGAGTCCCTGCACCAGCTGGCACCGGATGCCCACATTGCCGGCAAGCGCAATCCGGTGGTGATGCTGACCACCGACCTGTCGCTGCGGGAAGACCCGGCCTATCGCAAGATCACCGAACGGCTCGCCAAGGATCCGGCTGCGTTCAACGACGCCTTTGCCCGTGCCTGGTTCAAGCTGACACACCGCGACATGGGTCCGAGTGCCCGCTATGTCGGTGCAGAGGCCCCGGGCGAGGTACTGATCTGGCAGGATCCGGTGCCGGCAGCTGATCACCCGCTGATCGACGCCAGTGATGTGGCCAGTCTGAAAAAGGATGTGCTGGCTTCCGGGCTGGCCGTTTCTGATCTGGTCCGCACGGCCTGGGCCGCTGCCGCTTCCTTCCGCGGTACCGACATGCGCGGTGGCGCCAACGGTGGCCGCCTGCGTCTGGCCCCGCAGAAAGACTGGGCGGTCAATGATCCGAAGACGGTGGCAAGGGTTCTGAAGGGTCTGGAGAAGATTCAGCAGGACTTCAGCACGGCTCATGCGGGCGGCAAGCAGGTCTCGCTGGCCGACATGATCGTGCTGGGCGGCGCTGCTGCCATCGAGAAGGCCGCCAGCGATGCCGGGCACAGTGTCGCGGTGCCGTTCAGGCCGGGTCGTACGGATGCCACGCAGGCGCAGACCGATGTGCAGTCATTCGCCCTGCTGGAGCCGAAGGCCGATGCTTTCCGCAACTACTACAGCAAGGGTTCCAGGCTCTCACCGACCGATGCGCTGGTTGACCGTGCCGATGTGCTGAACCTGACGGTGCCGGAAATGACCGTGCTGGTGGGTGGCATGCGTGCACTGGGTGCCAACACGGATGGCTCCGGTAACGGTGTATTCACCGACAAACCCGGTACGCTGAACAATGACTTCTTTGTCAAGCTGCTCGACATGTCCACAGTCTGGGAGAAGTCACCCAAGGGTGAAGCTATGTATGTCGGCAAGGATCGTACCAGTGGCAAGGTGAAGTGGACGGCAACGCCGGTCGACCTGGTGTTCGGTTCAAACTCGGAGCTGCGTGCCATTGCAGAAGTCTATGCAGCCGACGATGCGCATGACGAATTCGTCAATGACTTCGTCGCGGCATGGACCAAGGTGATGCAGAACGATCGCTTTGATCTAAAATAAGCCATCGCTTGTTGAGGCGCTCCACCGGAGCAGTCTGAAACAAGCCGGAAACGGGGTTCGGGCCAGTTGTGCCGGACCCCGTTTTTTTTCATGGGCCGTTCAACCTGTCGGGGGGCGTTGTCAAATGAGAATGAACGAAGGCTGCAGGAAAGGCGCCATGCGCGATCGCAACACACGAGGAACGCGTCATCCCTGAACAGGCGAGGGTCGCACTGCACCTTGACCTTTCCACCGCCGGGGTATCCAGCAAAAGTCAGAGATTTCCCTTCAGGGCGTAAGCTGAAGAATTTGAATGGCTCCCCGGGCCGGGCTCGATCCGCCGGGTCCGGGGAGTCTGGAGGAGTTACCGTAGGATTATCTGACGTAGCCGATGATGGAAATAAAGTGGCATATGGAACCTATCAGAACAAAGAAGTGCCAGATGCCGTGGGCGTGATCCAGCTTTTGCAGTTTATCCAGTATGTAGAAAACCACGCCGATGCAATAAGCCAGACCTCCAGCAAGAAGCAACTGTATTCCAGTATCAGGTAGCGCTGCCTTGAGACTGGCATAGTCAAATGAGCAGGCCCAGCCCATTGCAAGATAGATAATCAATTGGCCGACTTTGACGGCCCGGCCGGATAAAAAGACCTCGGTCAGTATTCCCACTCCCGCCAGGGCCCATACCATGCTCATAATCAGCCAGCCATTGCCATCACGCAGGCTGACTAACATATAGGGAGTGTAGGTACCCGCGATCAACAGGTAGATAGCGATATGGTCAAATAGTTTAAAGGTGCGTTTTAATCTTGGTGGGTGAAGACTGTGGTAGAGGGTCGACATGGTGTAGAGCAATACCATTGTGAGGCCGAATACTGTGAAGCTGGTGATGATCCACGGGTCGCGTGCCTGGATGCCAATCGTGAGCAGGGCGCCCAGGCCGACGAGCGCAAGTACAGCACCAACCAGATGACTGATGCTGTTGAGCTTCTCACCGTAGTACATAGCGCCCGTTCAGTTTGAATTGACGATTATTCTGCACAAAGAAAAAATGTTACTGGAGTTGACGTGTGTGCATGGTGCGGTCCGGATCCGGCGAATCCGCATCTGTCGAACAGGTGTCCGAATGTCCAATAGAATCAGGTTTCCCCTTTCGTCAATGGTCAACGGATCAATCACGGGTGATGACGGGCTCAGAGCATCGCTTCGGTGTCGCCTTCGAGGAACGACCTGATGCCTTCGCGCTCGATGATCTCCATGACAGCGTCCAGGGCCTCCCGGTCAGTGTCGAATGGTTCATCCCACACGGTCGAGGCATTTTCTTCATCTATGACTTCCAGGATCCAGCCCGATTCGTGCTCGCCGCGATAGATGTCGACCTGGATCCTGGTGTCGTCCCCGGTGATTTCCCGGCACAGCGGCGACATGACGATTTCCGGATCGGACATGATTATTCTCAGGCGGTTATGAAGGATGTGCCATCAGGAGTGTAGCCCATGTGTCATAGGCTGAGAAGGCGAGGATGGTCGCTGGGGCCGTGGGGCAGACCCGGTGACTGATGGTCTCTTTGCCCGCTCTCCATGCGCGTCCGCACCGGACAATGAGTTGTAAGCCGAAGCATTTGATTGGCACCCCGGGACGGGCTCGAACCGCCGGTTTACTTTGGGGTATGAATGCGCCACAGGTGGCTTGTCTTATTCCAGGGCCTGGTAGACGGAAATACGAAACCGCGTGAACAGCTGGTGTTCATCGTACGGGAAGTGCTGGGTGAAAATCAGGCCTATCAGATTCTCGGTCGGGTCAGCAAAGAAATGTGTAGTCGCGGCACCGCTCCAGGTAAAGGTGCCTTCACTGACGGGCTCGAGCGAACCCGGCATGTCGATATGCAGTCCGCTCATCAGCCCCCAACCCATGACGGGAGAGAATGCAAAAGCGCCTTCGGGAAGTGAGTTTTGCATGGCCAGTTCAACCGTTTTGCGGCCAAGAATACGCACGCCATCGAGTTCACCGCCGTTCAGCAGGCACTGGGCAAAGCGGGCATAATCACCGATGGTTGAAAACAGTCCTCCACCGCCTGAAGGAATGCCGCGGCCCTTTTCTGCGTAGGCCCCGATGAGGTCGTCCTCGACAACCTTCAATTTGCCGTCTTCGCCATGTTTGTGGATGGAGGCCAGGCGATACAACTTGTCTTCGGGGACATAAAATGCCGTGTCCTTCATTTTCAGCGGGCCGGTAATATTCTCGGCGATGTATTCCTCAAATGGCATGCCACTCACGCGCTGTATGACAAGCGCGAGAATGTCGTCGCTGATACTGTAATGGTAAGACTCACCGGGTTGAGCGATCAGGGGCAGTTTGGCGGCGCGTTGAAGGAACTCTTCAAGTGAGCCGGCATTCCACAGGTCAGCCTTTTTGTAGAGTTTGTGAACCGGCGATTCGTCAAAGAAGCCATAGGTAAAACCGGCGGTGTGGTTGAGCAACATCCCGATCGTTATTGGTGTATTGACATCCTCGAGTTCCATGGCTTCCATGGACCCGCCGGCAAAAACCCTGAGTTCCCTCAATTCCGGAATGAAATCGGTCGCCGGCTGGCTGAGCAGCAGTTTGTTTTGTTCGAACAACTGCAGTGCTGCTGCGGAAGTGATGACTTTCGACATGGAGTAAATGCGGAAGATAGAGTCTTTCCTGAGAGGTTCGTCGCTATCGAGATTCGCTTTTCCCCACGTTTGCCAGTCAACGATCATTCCATTGCGGACTACCATGGTCACAGCACCGGCATGCTTGCCATCGGCGATGTAACCATTGACCAGGGCATGCATGCGTTCCAGTCGTGCAGGGTCGATTAGCTGATGTTCGGGTGATGAAACCGGTAGCGGACTGCCAGCATGGGCTGTCAATGCGGAAACCAGCAATATAGCCGTGAGAATTGATTTGATTTTCATATGCGTCTGTTTGACAGGACCAGGACATAGCCGGCCTTGCGGGTGTGTCGCATTGACCGTACCCCCGTATTTCGAGCCATGTGGTATGTGAGATTTCCCTGCTACATACTGCACCGAGACGGGCTCGAAACTTTATTACTCTTAAGTGAATGAAATAAATGGAATAACAATGATGACTCCCCGGGACGGGCTCGAAGGGGCTTCCTTGTCGGCCGCAGTCAATGACGTTTCCGGGATACATCCAGTATCGCCCCGCGCCTTTCTGTCGTGTCACTGGACTGAACCTGGTACGTATATAATGAGGTTGATGGTGATTCTGATGAACAAGAAGACCTCCGGATGAAACCTGTTTATCCCATACACATCACGCATCGGCAGGTGCATTACCTGCTGTTGATGCTGCTTCTCGTGATGACGCCTGCTGGCAAGCAGCTTGCCGGTGACATCAATGCGCAGCCCACGTGGGTGTCGAGCATCGAAATGCCTGTGCGTCTGTCCCTGGATGCGCTGACGGAGTCAGCGGAAAAGATGTTACCGCACCAGGCAGGTAACTGGCGTGACTGGAAGGACTGGCACGGCATCAAGTCGCAGTACCGCGCCTGGCGCGGACCGCTTGGTATTCATGTCTCCGGTGACGTGCTGACCGTTCAGGCGCATATCCGTTACTGGATCAGGGCCCGCAAAAAGCTGCTGGGTGTCAATCTGAAGGGCAGTTGCGGCATCGAGGAACCCCCGCGCCAGGCCGTGATTGGCATGCAGGTTCGCCTCGGATGGGCTCCGGACTGGACCCTGCGTCCGCAGTTCCGTCTGCTTCCGACCCGCTTTCTCGACCGTTGCGAGATGACCGTTGCGGACATCGATGTGACGCCGCTTGTCGAGCAGGAATTCCGCAAGCAGATGGAAAGCAGCCTGCGAGCAGCTCTCGGCAAGCTGGCGCCGCACGTACATGTCATCCGGCAACAGGCGGAACGCACCTGGTCGATACTGCAGGAGCCGATAAATACAGGAGAACACGACTGGCTGATGCTCCAGCCGACGGGGGTTGCGCTGTCACAGATCAGTGGGCAAGCGAAACACCTCGAAACCCATCTCGCCATTTCACTGCAGCCGGTACTGGTGACAGGCGCCAGGCCCGCCGATACGGCGGCGCCGCTACCACCTCTGGCGCGTTACTACCCGCGCACCCCGGGTCTCAATCTGCAGCTCGTCGTGGATCTGGACTTTACGCGACTGAATCAACGTATTACCGATACACTTGACGGCCAGACATTTGTAGTCAAGGGTCACTCAGTGGGTATCCAGGGAGTTGAACTGGGTGGCAGCGGACAGAAGGTGCAGGCACGACTGGATCTAACCGGTGAGCTTGCCGGTGCCGCAGAGCTCA
>JBATJF010000308.1:0-2938 GCA_049668345.1 Gammaproteobacteria bacterium | reverse complement strand
GTGCTGCGCCACCTTGCGCACCCCCGCCTCGTCCTCGCGCCAGGCGGCGTCGATCCGCTCCAGCAGCTCCTGGAAACCGCTGCGGCCCAGCGACGCCCGCGGCGGGAAATAGGTGCCGCCAAAAAACGGTTCGCCCTGCGGCGTCGCCCACACCGACATCGGCCAGCCGCCCTGCCCGCTGGTCACTGTCACGTATTCCATGTAGGCGTCGTCAAGGTCAGGACGCTGCTCGCGGTCGATCTTGATGGCGATGAAGTTTTCGTTGAGCAGGGCCGCGATGGCCGGGTCGCTGAACGACTCGCGTGCCATCACGTGACACCAGTGGCAGGTGAAATATCCGATCGAGATGAACAATGGCTTGTTCTCCGCACGCGCACGCTCCAGCGCTGCCGCGCCCCACGGGTACCAGGCCACCGGGTTGTCCGCGTGCAGCTGCAGGTAGGGGCTCGACTCCTCCGCCAGCCGCCAGCCACCCGTCCGTTGTTCGCCCGCACCCGACGACAATGCGGCGGCGCAGCACAGCAGCATGACCATCCCCCCGACGCCGTATCGGGTCGCATTGCGCAACACAGCTTTCATGCCGGTACTTTACACCTTCACGCGCCAGGCGGGATCGCCCTGCACCAGAATCGCCCACGGCCTGGCCCATGGCGAAATTTTATCCCGGCAAATAGATAACCATTGCAGGCAGTTAGCCATATACCCCATAATGGCATGCGTCTTGCGTAAGCCTGGAGCAGGATGCAGACAGGTAACTGACACAAGCTGCTTACTCACTCGGTGACCCATGACCGGCACAGGAATACAGGCAACGTGACCCGCGTTGTCCGCAAAGAGGCAATCGACTGGAAGCAGTACGATCCAGGTAAATTTTACGACGAACTGATCAGTTCGCCGGGCCATGCCCGCGCCGTTTCACGCGGCATCGTTTCCTACCTGCAGACCCTGACCGAAAAACACCTGCAGAACCGCCAGCAGGCGGCCGACCTGGCCATCAAGGAAATGGGCATCAGCTTCACCGTCTACAGCGAGGGCGAGAACATCGACCGCTCCTGGCCCATGGACATCATTCCGCGTGTCATTCCCATCACGGAATGGCGGCGCCTGGAGGCCGGCCTGGTCCAGCGCCTGACGGCGCTCAACATGTTCATCGATGATGTCTACCACAGGCAGCGCATCATCAAGGACAAGGTCTTCCCCGCGGAGATCATCAATAGCTCGAAGGATTTCTTCAAGCAGTGCATCGACGCCAAGCCGAAGTACGGCGTATGGGCACATATCTGCGGTTCCGACCTGGTACGCGACAGCGACGGCACCGTATACGTGCTGGAAGACAACCTGCGCGTGCCGTCCGGCGTGTCCTATATGCTGGAGAACCGCGCCGTCACCAAGCGCGTGCTGCCGCAGCTGTTCCGCAAGCACAGCATCCTGCCGGTCGACGACTACCCGTCGCAGCTGTTCGACATGCTCACCTCGCTGTCGCCGCGCCATTCGCGCAGTCCCGAGGTCGTGGTCATGACACCGGGCATCTATAACTCCGCCTATTTCGAGCATTCCTACCTGGCGCAGCGCATGGGCGCGGAGCTGGTGATGGGATCTGACCTGGTGGTTGGTGATGATGACTGCGTGTACATGAAGACCATCAAGGGTCTGGAACGGGTCGACGTCATCTACCGCCGCGTCAACGACGACTTCATCGACCCGGAAGCGTTCCGGTCCGATTCCTGCCTGGGCACGCCCGGACTGATGCGCGCGTGGCGCGCCGGCAAGGTCGGCCTGGCGAATGCACCGGGTGCCGGCGTCGCCGACGACAAGGTGGTCTACACCTTCGTGCCGGCCATCATCAAGTACTACCTCGATGAAGACCCGATCATACCCAACGTGCCGTCCTTCCTGTGCGTTGAAGAGAAACAGCGCAAGCACGTGCTGGCCAACCTCCACAAGATGGTGGTCAAGCCGGCCAACGAATCCGGCGGCTACGGCATGCTGATCGGCCCGGTCGCGAGCAAGGCGGAGCGCGCGAAATTTGCCGACCTCATCGAGAAAAACCCGCGCAACTACATGGCACAGCCGGCGCTCAACCTGTCCACCGCGCCGACCCTGTGCAACGGCCGTATCGAACCGCGCCACCTCGACCTGCGGCCCTTCATCCTGCAGGGCAAGCACCATTACGTCACCGCCGGCGGCCTGACCCGGGTCGCCCTGCGCAAGGGTTCGCTGGTAGTAAACTCCTCCCAGGGCGGCGGCAGCAAGGACACCTGGGTCGTCGATACGGAGGCGAAATAATGCTGTCGCGTGTCGCCCAGCGGCTGTACTGGATGGCGCGCCAGATCGAGCGCACCGAAAACACGGCACGCCTGATGCTGGTCCAGCATCACATGGTGCTCGACCTTCCGGCAACCATCCGGCCCGGCTGGGACCTGATGATCGAGGTGCTGGGTGCACGGGTGGCATTCGATACGCTGGGCATGAAACCCACGGAAAAGAACATCATCGGCTTCCTGTTCGGCAGCCGTGACAACCCAAGCTCCCTGCTCAGCTCACTCGCGGCGGCGCGTGAAAATATCCGCACCACGCGCGAGGTCCTGCCGACCGAAACCTGGGAACGCATCAACAGCCTGTACCTGAGCGTTGCCCAGCGCGGCGCGCGCGGGCTACCGGGGAGTATCCGGCACAAGGTGCTGAATGACATCGTGCAGCGCTGTCAGCAGATCACCGGCATGCTGGCCGGCAGCATGAACAACGACGCTGCCTACCAGTTCATCCGTATCGGCCGCAATCTGGAACGCGCCGACATGAGTACCCGCATCATCGATACCGCCTCGGCCCGGCTGATGGGCGACAGGGAGGAAATACTGCCCTATCGCAATGTGCTGTGGGTCAGCGTGCTCAAGTCGCTCAGCGCCTACCAGATGTACCGGCTCAGCGTGCGCCGCAA
>JBATJF010000307.1:0-5955 GCA_049668345.1 Gammaproteobacteria bacterium | reverse complement strand
GCGCTGGCGCTGATGGCGCGTCTGCGGGACGCGGGCATGCTCGACCGGCTGACGCTGCTGCACTGCCATCCCGGATCGCAGATCACCAGCATCGAGGTGTTCCGCGATGCGCTGATGGAGGTTGCCCGCACCTGGGTGGAGCTGCGCAACGCCGGCGCGCCGGTGACCACGGTCGATATCGGCGGCGGACTGGGTATCGACTACGAAGGCACGCGCTCGATGAGCGAATGCTCCATGAACTACGACGTGGACCGCTACGCGCAGACCGTGGTCGACGTCTTCAGCGAAATAACTCAAGTGCACGATCTGCCGGAACCCGACCTGATGTCCGAATCCGGCCGCGCACTGACCGCGCACCACGCCGTGCTGATCACCAACGTGCTAGACACCGAACAGGTGCTGAGCGAGGAAGATGCCGGCTCCAGTTCCGATATCGCCCCGGTGCTGGCGCTGCGCGAGTCACTGGCGCAGTGCACGGCAGACAGTGCGCTCGACAGCTACCTGCTGGCGGGCGGGCATCTCGCCGAGTTGCGCGGTCTGTACCTGGTCGGCCGCACCGGCCTGCAACAGCGCGCGCACGGCGAGTCGCTGTATTACGCCCTGTGCCGCAAGGTGCAGGGCTTCCTGGAGTTGCATGACCAGCCGCCACCGGAACTCGATGACATCAACCGGCGCCTCGCCGACAAGTACTTCTGTAACCTGTCGGTGTTCCAGTCCATGCCCGACGTGTGGGGGATCGACCAGATCTTTCCCATCGTGCCCCTGCAGCGGCTCGATGAGGCGCCGTCGCGACGCGCCATCCTGCACGACCTGACCTGCGATTCCGACGGCCATATCGGGATGTATGTCGATGGCAATGGCGTCGAGTCAACCCTGCCGGTACATGCGGTGCATGATGACGAGACCTACCTGCTCGGCTTTTTTCTGCTCGGCGCCTACCAGGAAATCCTCGGCGACATGCACAACCTGTTCGGCGACACCGACGCGGTCAACGTCGAGTTCGACAGCGCCGGCGGCTACTCGCTGGTCGATCCGCGCCATGCCGACAGCGTGGATGAATTGCTGCGTTACGTGGAGTTCGAGCCCAAGCGCCTGATGGCGCGCTACCGCGAAAAGTTCAATGCGGCAGGCCTCAAGGGCGCCGAACGCGCCATGTGCCTGCAGGCGCTGGAAGGCGGGCTTACCGGCACCACCTACATGGAAGACGAGTAGGAGCGCTTCGCAAGCACGAGCTGTGGGCAGGTGAAAGGATCGCGGACGCGGTACACTCCTGCAGGAGCATCGTTTGGAGTAGGAGCGCTTCGCAAGCGCGATCATTTTCCGACAGCATACAGATCGCGCACACGGTCCGCTCCTACAGCAGGGTCGCAGGCATGCGCGAATGAAAGAGGCAGAGTTATTCGCGGACAGCGTCCGCTCCAGCGAGACTTTCGACTGAGGACAACCCATGAAAACCGGCGTTATCGGCCTCGGCGCCATGGGCGCGCCCATGGCGCGCAACCTGCACGCGGCAGGCTACCTGGCCGCCGTCTGGAACCGCAGCGCGGACAAGGCCGCGCAACTGCACGCCGATACCGGCGTGCCCGTTGCCGGGTCCCCTGCCGAACTCGCGCGAACCTGCGAGCTGATCATCCTGTCAGTGTCGGCCGATGCCGACCTGCTGGAAGTCATCACGGCACTGCAGCCGGGTCTGCAGGACAATGCCGTGGTGCTCGATACCTCCACTGTCAGCCGTGCGACCGCGCAGCAGGCCGCCGCCACGCTGCATCCCGCGGCGGCCTTTCTCGACGCCCCGGTCTCCGGCGGTATCGAGGGCGCCCGCAACGGCACGCTGGCCATGATGGTCGGCGGTGACGAAAAGGTACTGGAGCGCATCCGCCCGGTACTGGACAGCATCGCCGGACGCGTCGAACACATGGGGCCGGTCGGGGCCGGGCAGGCCACCAAGGCGGTCAACCAGGTGATGGCCGCCGGCATCAACCAGGCCGTGACCGAGGCGCTGGCCTTTGCCGAGGCGCTGGGGCTGCCGCTGGACAAGGTCATCGAGGTGGTCGGCAGCGGCGCGGCCGGCAACTGGTTCCTGTCCCATCGCGGCCCGAACATGAGCCAAGGCAAGTTCGAACCCGGCTTCCGCGTCGCCCTGCATCACAAGGACCTGGCCATCTGCAAGGCGATGGCGGCCGAGCTGGGCGTGGCCATGCCGGTGGTCGAGATGACGCTGATCCACTACCGCCGGCTCATGGAGGCCGGCTTCGGCAACGAGGACATCTCCGCGCTGTTCCGGGAGAAGCGCGGGCTTTTTGTGAACGTCTGAACAGCCAGTCTGTTACCGGCCGTCGAGCGGGCTTCGCACGCCTCGTCCGCCGCGGTTCAGCACAAGGGTGTAGATCTGGGTAGTCTTCACGTCCTTGTGGCCGAGCAATTCCTGTACGGTGCGTATGTCGTAACCGTCTTCCAGCAGGTGGGTTGCGAAAGAGTGTCTTAGCGTATGAACGCTTACATGCTTGTTGATGCCTGATCTGCGCAATGCCTCGCGAATGGCGCGGCTTACATTGTCTTGATACCAGTGATGTCTGCGTACCACACCGGTATACGGATCAGCAGAGCGCCTTGTCGACGGGAATACGTACTGCCAGGACCATGATCTTCCGGCATTTGGATACTTCCGTTCCAATGCATAGGGAAGATGGACTTCACCGTATCCCTCGTCGATATCCATGTGGTGGAGGCGGCGTACCCTTTCGAGATGTTCCCCTAGAGGGTCAGCCAGGCTGTCGGGTAAAAGAGTGACCCTGTCCTTGTCACCTTTGCCCGAACGCACGGTGATTTGCCGGTAGCTGAAATCCATGTCCTGTATGCGAAGTCGCAGGCATTCCATTTTCCGCATTCCAGTACCGTACAGCAAACGTGCGATCAGGCCGTTTGTCCCCGGTATCTCATCGAGCAGGATGCCGACTTCCGTTCGTGAGAGGATGACGGGTAGATGCTTTGGTCGCTTGGCACGGATTACTTCGTCAAGCCATTCCAGCCTGATATCAAGTACCTGCTTGTACAGGAATAGTATCGCCGACAAGGCCTGGTTCTGAGTGGAGGCGGAGACTTTTCTGTTGACCGCAAGGTGGGTCAGGTAGGCGGTGACTTCGCGTTCACCCATTTCGGCAGGATGCCGCTTGTTGTGATACAGAATAAATCGTCTGACCCAGTGAATATATGTCTGTTCTTAGACTGTAATGACGGAGAAGTATCTCCGCTCTCATTTTTTCGAGCAGCTGTGACTTTGGCATCCATGCCTCCGTGACGGGTTTGTACTTCCAATTAGGCCGTGCTATATCTAACTAAAGTATTGTTTTAAGGGCTGGTCAATTTTGAAAACGGCCTAAATGCCGTAAGACAAAACCGATATTTAGGCTTCCTACTTGTAGTTATGTGCCTCCCACCTTATTTAGCGTAGTTCCTTGACTGCAACTACAATATAACTACAATGTAATGCCATGGATGGTCTGAATTTCGAATGGGACCGCCGGAAGGAAACGGCAAATCGGAAGAAGCATGGCGTTTCTTTCACAGAAGCCAGGACTGCATTTTTTGATGAGAATGCACGGGTTATCGCTGACCCAGACCACTCCGATGAGGAAGACCGCTTCATCCTCCTGGGTCTGAGTTCTCAACTCCGGCTTCTCGTTGTTTGCCATTGCTATCGGGAAGCACAGGACACCATTCGAATCATTTCGGCCCGTAAAGCAACTCGCTCTGAGCAGCGTGAATACGAGGGCTTTAGACATGCGTGATAAATACGATTTTTTAAAATCAAAAAAGAATCCCTATGCTTCGAAACTGAAGAAGCAAATTACCATCAGGCTTGATGAGGACACCATTGCCTACTTCAAGGCACTGGCCGAACAGAAAGGCATTCCATACCAGAGTCTGATTAATTTGTATCTCAGGGACTGCGCAGAACAGAGTAGGGATTTAAAGATCAAGTGGGCATGATGCACATAACAATGCGCCCAAGCAGACGCAGTAAACTGCGCGGCTTGGCTTAAACGTTATACGTCACAACGGAAATAGATGAGTCCGACGATACACAGGGAAGGTGGATACCGGTTCTTTTTCTTCTCCCGTGAAGAAACTCGGCCGCATGAGCATATCTATAGTACTGACGGAGAAGCGAAATACTGGTTAGAGCCCAAGCTGGAGCTGGCTAAAAATTACCGATTGACTAAGATACAATTGAAAGAAATCGAAAGGATCATTGAAGGACATTATGATGAGTTCAAGGCCGCATGGATTAGCCACTTCGGGAGTTGAGGTTACAAATATCTCGGGCCACGGCGTATGGTTGCTGGTCGGGGACCACGAGCTATTTATGTCCTATGATGACTTTCCCTGGTTCAAGGATGCGCCGGTTGGAAAGGTGCTCAATGTAGAAGAGCCAAGCCCAGGGCATTTCTATTGGCCCGATCTCGATGTCGATGTGGGTGTAGAGACCATCGAGAATCCTGAAAAATTTCCCCTGAAAGCTAAGTGACGTATAACAAGCCACTCCTGCCGACCGCCTCCGTCGCTGGCGCTCCTCCGGCGACGGCAGAGTTCAAACGTTAGCGGTCAAAGAAATATAGGGCTAATGTTCGAGTTGTGGATGTACGGGGAATTCTCATGGCAAAGACAATTGAAGATATTGAAAATGAAATCCGTGAACTGAGTGCAGATGATCGAAGGCATTTGCTCAGAGATCTGATCGCAGATCTCGATGGTGATATGGACCAGGACGTTGAAGAAGCATGGTTAGTAGAAGTAGAACGGCGATATAAGGAAATAAAGCAAGGCGGCTCAGAGTTGATTCCGGCTGAAGAGGTTTTTGCTCGTGTAAGGGCACATCTTAAGATATGAAGGCGGAGTTCCATCCTGCTGCATGTGAAGAGTTGCTGGAGACTGCTGCATATTATGAAGATCAAATACCGGGCCTTGGGGAACGTTTCATTGTTGAAGTAGAACGCGTTGCTGGAGTTTTGGCTGACCAGCCGGTAATAGGTCAAAGAATCGGCGTAATTTGCCGGAGGATTCTTTTGGTACGGTTCCCATTTTCGCTAATTTACAGCATTGAGCCAGATGGTATTTGGATACTTGCTGTTGCCCATCACAGGCGCAGACCTGGTTATTGGAAAGAAAGAACTGACCGCTAACATGTCGCTGGACCGGATTCGCTTGTGTGTCACGGTCCTTGCATGGCAAGGCCCGCGCCAGTCTGCGCACACCGGTCAGCTCAAACGTTAGGTAGCTAATGACAGACCTTGACTGGCCATACAATTTACCTATCTGGCAACGTTCTTTGCACCTTAAGTCGCCCGACAGCACGATGTGGGCTGAGATTAAAGACGCGATTGAAGTGTCAATGGGAAATCCAACCTTAGGAACTTTAGTTTTATCGAATGGGCTGGAAGTAGAAAAATGTAATCCCAGCTTTGTTTGGTCAGACGATTCAAAGTTTCTGGCCGTAGCCCAATATACTTCAAACTGGTTTGGTGGATCAGGCAAGCAAAAATTACTCATACTTAATGTACTCGAAAACAACGCGTGGCGCTCACCGAAGCTTGCCTACTATATTCAACCTGAATCTTTTAAAGGCGGGATAGTTTCAGTAACTATAAGTCCTTTCTATAAACCTCAGGTCCGGCAATTCAGTTTGGAGTCAATTGAGCAGAGCTTTGAATTCATAAAAACGCTACCTAACAAGGCGCTGCAGTCGGACCGGCCTGCGGCCGGCCGCTGAGCGCAGCGTGTGTGCCGGGCATGGCACTAGACTAGTCGGGTGAAAGTCCCGATACCAGGTTATCGCGGAGCCGAAGGTTAGCGAAAGGGCAAGGGCGTTGTCGCGAGGCAGGGTCTGAAGGAAGTCCAACGCGAAACTGCGGGGCGACGGACAGGAACTGGATATAAGGTGTGACGTAGCTGAGG
>JBATJF010000306.1:0-3445 GCA_049668345.1 Gammaproteobacteria bacterium | reverse complement strand
GGCAATCGCAGCGCGCTCGCAGCCCATACCATGCAACTGCTCGGTTACCGCAAGGTCAGCTCGATGAAGACGGGACTGCGTGGCTGGAACGACTACGAACTGCCGCTGGTGAACGCGGCCGGTAAAACGGTGCCGATCGAAACCGCCGATGAATTCTTCACCACCCGCCTGCGCCCGGACCAGCTGGACCCGGCCAGCAGCTAGGCAGGCTCGCAGACTCAGGTATACAACTTGCGGTTCTTGCGACGCATGCCCTGCTGGGTGACGACACCCTCGATGGCCTTCAGGTCGGGCAGTTCGATCACCTCGTGACCGTCCTGCAGCGCCTTGAGAAAATAACAGCCCTCGCCGTACACCAGCTGGCGGAAGATGTAGGAATCGCCGTGTCGCGCCATGACATAGGAGCCGTCACTGATCACGCCTTCCGGATCGATGATGATGATACAGCCGTCGGCAAACTCCGGCGTCATGTCGTCGCCGATCACGCGCAATGCAAAGGGTTCCCTGCCGCAACTGTTTTCCTGCATGTCGATGCCCTTGATTACCCTGTAAAACTGACTGCAATAAGTCCATTTTAACAATAAGTTACAATGGATATCTCCTGCATTCTACAGGGTTTTGCGCGTCGTCCTGACGCACCATTCAGGCCGGGTAGAAATCACGGTACCACCTGACGAAATTGGCCAGGCCCTGCTCGACGGTCATATCCGGCTTGTAGCCGATATCGCGCACCAGATCATCGATGTCCGCATAGGTCGCCTGGACGTCACCGGGCTGCATCGGCAACATGTTTTTTTCGGCCTTTTTCCCCAGGCAGTCTTCCAGCACCTCGATGAAGTGCATAAGCGAAACCGGTTCATTATTCCCGATATTGTACAGCCGGTACGGCGCAGTACTCGATGCGGAATCCGGATTGTCACCGGACCAGTCGGGGTTTGGTTCCGGCACCCGGTCGAGCACACGAACAACACCTTCAGTAATGTCATCGATATAGGTGAAATCGCGGCTGTGGTTACCGTTATTGAATACGTTGATGGGTTTGCCTGCGAGTATGTTGCGGGTGAAGCTGAAATACGCCATGTCCGGCCTGCCCCAGGGTCCGTACACAGTAAAGAAACGCAACCCGGTCACGGGGATCCGGTAGAGATGGCTGTAGGTATGCGCCATCAGTTCGTTAGCCTTCTTGGTAGCGGCATAAAGGCTGACAGGATGATCGACATTGTCATGCACCGAGAATGGCATGTTGGTATTCGCGCCATAAACGGAGCTGCTTGAAGCGTATACCAGGTGTTCCACTCCATTATGCCGGCAACCTTCGAGAATATTGGCGAAGCCGAGCAGGTTGGTATCGACATAGGCCAGCGGATTCTCCAGCGAATAACGCACGCCTGCCTGTGCCGCCAGGTTTACAACCCGCTCGGGCCGATGCGTCCTGAACACATCCGCCATGCCTTCCCTGTTCTCCAGGTCGAGGCGAATATCGGTGTAGCCGGTGTATTCCAGGGTTCGCGCAAGTCGCGCTTTCTTCAACGCAACATCATAGTAGTCGTTGAGGTTATCGATCCCGACCACCTCGTCACCACGTTCCAGCAGACGCAGGGCCAGCGCAGAACCGATAAAACCTGCCGAACCGGTTATCAATACTTTCATTGTTAATAGACTTCAGGAATTGTCAGCTGGACATATCAAGCCCGCTACAAACGTGCATCCACGGTTTCCGCGGGAAGCAGGCCCTTGACATCATAAAGCACCCCGTCCGGCTTGCATAAGGCTCGCAGCTTGCCGGCACCGATATCGCGAAACTGATTGTGACCGACGGCAATGATCACGGCATCGTAATTTCCCTCCCCCGGCTCGGTTATCATGTCGAGGGCGTACTCCTTGCGGACACTCTCAGGAGTGACGCAGGGGTCATATATATCTACAACCACATTGTAACGCAGCAACTCGCGGACAACGTCGATCGCTCTTGAATTGCGCAGATCAGGACAATTTTCCTTGAAGGTCAAACCCATTACCAGCGCACGCGAACCCGAGACCTGGATCTTGCGATTCATCATCAATCTGACAACCTGTTCCGCAATGTAGCGCCCCATGTCATCGTTCAGCCTGCGTGCAGCGAGAATCACAGCAGGGTGATATTTGACTTCCTGTGCCTTGTGGGTCAGGTAATAGGGATCAACACCAATGCAGTGTCCGCCAACGAGTCCCGGCCTGAAGGGCAGAAAGTTCCACTTGGTACCTGCCGCTTCCAGCACTTCAAGGGTATCGATCCCGAGCTGATTGCAAATCATGGCCAGTTCGTTGACGAGGGCAATATTCAGGTCACGCTGCGTATTCTCGATAATCTTGGATGCCTCGGCCACCTTCAGGCTGCTGGCGCGATGGGTACCTGCCTGGATAATACTGCGGTAAAGCGCATCGACGAAATCCGCCGTCTCGGGCGTCGAGCCGGAAGTTACCTTGAGGATATTACTGACACGGTGTTCCTTGTCGCCGGGATTGATACGTTCCGGACTGTAACCCGCAAAGAAGTCCTTGTTGAAGACCATGCCCGATATCGATTCAAGCACGGGGATGCAGACTTCCTCGGTGGCACCGGGAAACACTGTCGACTCGTAAATGACCACGTCACCTGTTTTCAGCATTGCGCCGACCATCTTGCTTGAATTCTGCAAGTAAGACAGATCCGGGCGATTATGCTTGTCGACCGGAGTAGGCACAGTGACGATATAAACGTTACAGTCAGCCAGGTCGTCCGGCTGGCTGGAGAAGGTGAGCTGCCTGGCTTCGGCGATCTCGGCCTCCGTTACCTCATGGGTGGAATCCACACCCTTGAGAAGTTCATCAACCCGGTCCTGCTTGATATCCAGCCCGATCGTAGGGTACTGCTTGCCAAACTCAACGGCCAGCGGCAGACCCACATAGCCCAGACCGATAATTCCTATTTTCGCTGTACTGAGTTCAGGCATACAATTGATTCCTTTTTCGACAATGACTCATCGGCGCGGCCCCGTGCTGCTTAAGGGGCGCCATTCTACCAGAGGATGTTTAAAAACAGATAAAAATTAATGACAAAGCGGACAGATTACCGGCTCATATTGCCACGTCAATCTGGCCATTGGGTGAACGGATTCCTGACCAGGCTGACGTTGTAGTAGCGCGGATCACCGGTCACTTCGCGGCCTGCCCAGGCGGGCAACTCGACATGCTGGTGCTCGTCGGCCAGTTCGACCTCGGCAATCACCAGCCCTTCATTCGCCCCGTGGAACTCGTCCACTTCCCAGAGCAGTCCCGAGACATCGATGCGGTAGCGCGTTTTCTCTATCAGCGGCCGCTTGCACAAATGGTCGAGCAGCTCGCCGGCATCGACCGCGGGGATGGGGTACTCGTATTCGACGCGCGTGATGCCGACGGTTTCGCCCTTGATGGTCAGCCAGGCCTG
>JBATJF010000305.1:0-4715 GCA_049668345.1 Gammaproteobacteria bacterium | reverse complement strand
AGCCTGTTGCCACTGGAGACAAGGCGTCGCCATGACCTGTGACGCATTGCGCAGGGGGCGTCATTCCCTGCACCATCAGGTCTGGTGCATCACCACGATTACCCGCGGTCGTCATCCTTTATTCACGTATATCACCGCGGCATGCCTGCTGGTCCGCCAATGGTCGAATGAATTCGACCCTACAGGTCTGATTGAGCAGGGCCGGATTCATACGACCAACAACCTTGCCATCAGGAGGAATTCGTCTCGTCTGAATTGATATGTTACCCACTCAATCAGGGGAAGATCGATACATGACAGACGACTTTGCCGGCGTCCCTTGCCGTTAGCCTCCTGTATGCAGAAACTGGAACGATAAATAGCGAAACAGGGGGCAGACCAGTTTTTCTGTATCTTGTATTTCCGTGGTCATAATCATTCGGGGCTATAATTCACGTCTCACGTCTCACGGAATGGTGCACAGAGTGCACCCTGCATTCTTTCCGTGTTCTTCCGTGGCCATTATCATTCCGAGCTCTAATTCACGTCTCACGTCTCACCTTTCACGCAATAACGCACAGAGCGCACCCTACGAGTCTTCTGCCACCAGCAGTTCGTTGATCTGCAGCAGGTCTTCCTCGGCGAGGATGCCGGCCGCCTGCTTCAGGCGCAGGGTGCTCAGCAGGTAGTCATAGCGCGAGCGGGCATAATCACGGCGCGCACGCAGCAGTTCGCGCTGCGCATCGAGTACATCGACGATGTCGCGGGTGCCGACATCGAAGCCGGACTTGGCGGCCTCGTAGGCCTTCTGGTTGGATTCGATGGCGCGCTCCAGCGCGCTGACCCGGCTGATGCCGCTGACGATGCCGCGGTAATTGTCGCGCGTCTGGCGTTCCGTTGCGCGGTACTGGCTTTCCTGCTGTTCCACGGCCTGTTCGTACAGGGAACGCTGCTCGCGCGTGCGCGAGGTGACAAAGCCGCCCTGGTAGAGGGGCAGGTTGAGTTCCAGGCCAACACTGCTGTCGTTGCGCTCCAGCGGGTTCGAGGTAAGACCGCCGAAATTGCTGTCGCGATAGCTGTAGTCCGCCGTGAGATCGAGTGACGGGTAGTGTCCTGAGCGCTGCACCTGGATTTCCTGTTTTGCGGTCTCGGTGGCCGCCTGTGCCGCCAGCATCAGCGGGTTCTGCTCGATGGCCGACCTGACCCACTGGTCCTGGTCGGCCGGCTCCGGTCCTGGCAGCGGGATTTCAGGCCTGAGCCTTTCCAGTGTGTCGGGCAGCGTGCCGGTGACCTCTCGCAGGGCCTCGTGTGAATCGGCCAGCAGCTGTTCGGCGCTGATCTCGTCACTGATCGATATATCGTAGGCGGCCTGGGCCTTGAGTTTGTCGGTGATGGCCGCCAGCCCGACCTCGAAACGCTGCTGCGCCTGGTCCAGGGTGCGCTGCAGCGCTTCCTTGTCGGCACGCACGAAGGCGAGGTTGTCGTTGGCAGCGAGCACGGTGAAGTAGGCGTTCGCCACGCGCAGGATCAGCTCCTGCTGCGCCGAAGTGAACACGGCATCGGCCTGTGCGATGCGGCTGTCGGCCTGCTTGAGCTGGATGAATCGCTCGCGGTAGAAAATGGGCTGGCGCAGGTTGATACCGTAGAGCTGGTTGGTCGCATAGGTGGTCGGGCCGCTGGTCCTGGGATCGAAGCGGTCACGCGAGGCACTGCCGTTCAGCGACACTGCGGGCAGCAGGGCGGCGCGGCTTTGCGGCTTGGCCTCGAGTGCGGCCTGGTGTTGCGCACTGGCGGCCAGGAACACGGGATCGGCCGCCAGTGCCTTGCGGTAGACATCGGCAAGGTCATCAGCCGGTGCGGCCGGGGCTGCCAGCAGGCCGCTGAACAGGAAAAACACCGTGATCCTTTGTTTCATGCGCAGCATAGCTGTTGTCCTTTGTAAACCTGTTCGGAAATCGTCGGGGACAGACCACGTTTTTCCTCGACGTTGTTTCCTGTCTTTGCAGCCGGTTCGGAAAAACATGGTCTGTCCCCTGTTTTCATCCGCCTGCAAGCATCCAGTTCAATACGTCGGCAGACTCGTGTCCGTGTGGCGTGCCCAGGCATCCATGCCGCCACTCAGGTTGATGACATTGCTGAAGCCCCTGGCCTTGAGAAACAGGGCAACCTGTCTGCTGCGGATGCCGTGGTGGCAGATTACGATGATCTCCCGGTCTGCATCAAGCGAGTCGGCCTCGACGGGTACCTGGCGCATGGGCATGAGTACGGAGTCCTCGAGGTGGACAATGTTGTACTCCCAGGGTTCCCTGACATCCAGCAGCAGGGGTTTGACCGGCGCACTCTCAAGATACGCCTTGCACTCGTCGGGTGTCATTTCGCGCATACAGGAACGGTTGCCGCTAGAAGCTGAAGGATTCGGGTGCGGGTGCGTTGATCAGCGGAGGAATACAGGTTTCGAACAGGGATTCGCTGGCCCAGTGATTCGCATTGATACGGGTGACCAGGCGGGCCTCCATGATCGGCAGCGGACCGGTGATGACGAACAGGCGGCCGCCGTTTTCGAGATTGCGGAAAAACTGCTGGTCCAGTACGGGCAGCGAGCCGGTCACGGCGATAACGTCGTAGTGTCTGCCCGGGTCGATATCGGCGAGGGCGTCGCCGGTCTGCAGGGTGACATTGTCGACGCTCAGCTCCGCCAGGTGCGCCTCGGCCGCCGCGGCGAGATCGGGCAGGATTTCCACGCTGGTGACATGCCGTCCGAGCCGGGCGAGACATGCCGTCAGGTAGCCGCTGCCGGTACCGATCTCCAGTACCTCGTCCTCCGGCCGGATGGCCAGCGCCTGCAGCAGGCGGCCCTCGACGTTGGGCTTCATCATCACCTGATCGTGGCCCAGCGGAATATTGGTGTCGGCGAAGGCCAGCGAGCGGTAGCGTTCCGGCACGAAGGCCTCGCGGGGAACGTGTGACATGGCCTCCAGCACCTGCGCATCCAGCACATCCCAGGGCCGGACCTGCTGCACGATCATGTTATGACGGGCCTGTTCGATTTCTGCCTGGTTCATCTGTGCGTCGCCGGTTTCGCTTGAAGGCCGCCAAGGGTACGGACTTTGCCCCGGGCTGGCAATAATCTGGCTGGGGTAGGGGTCAGGTAATACATTTAAAACAATGCCTTGCTTACATCCGGAAGGAATGTATTGTTGCAAACCGGCGGTCCTTTGGGTACCGTGTAGCCCCAGCTGGGGGTGCCCGATGCGGGCTGAGACTTACCCTTGGAACCTGATCCGGGTCATGCCGGCGTAGGGAAGCTCGATCACTCGCCGGCGCACCCTGTATACCTATCGATGAGGACGGCCGCATGAGTGCAATCCCGGAAGATTTCATCAGGAAGACCGCGCAGCTCTCGGCCGACGTCACCCGGCCGTTTCCGAATTCCACCCGTATCTACGTGCAGGGCTCGCGCCCGGACATACGCGTGCCGATGCGCGAAATACACCAGGCCGATACGCCCGCCAGCTTCGGGGTGGAGCAGAATCCCCCGATCACGGTCTACGACACCTCCGGTCCCTACACCGACCCCGCCGCACGCATCGACCTGCTGGCCGGCCTGCCCGACGTGCGCGGCAACTGGATCGCAGAGCGCGGCGATACCGGACTGCTGGACGGGCCGAGTTCCGAATTCGGCCGGGCGCGTCAGCATGATCCCGCGCTGGCCGCGCTGCGTTTCGAGCATATCCGCCAGCCGCGCCGGGCGCTGGCAGGCCGCAACGTCACCCAGATGCACTACGCGCGCGAGGGCATCATCACGCCGGAAATGGAATTCGTCGCCATCCGCGAGAACCTGCGCCTGGACGAGTTGCGCGAGCGCGGCCTGCTGAAACAGCACCGCGGTGTCAGTTTCGGTGCCAGTGTGCCCGAGCGCGTGACGCCGGAGTTTGTCCGCGACGAGGTGGCGCGCGGGCGTGCCATCATCCCCGCCAACATCAACCACCCGGAGCTGGAGCCGATGATCATCGGCCGCAATTTCCTGGTGAAGATCAACACCAATATCGGCAATTCCGCCGTGACGTCCTCGATCGCCGAGGAAGTCGAGAAAATGGTGTGGTCGGTGCGCTGGGGCGGCGACACGCTGATGGACCTGTCCACCGGCAAGAACATCCACGAAACGCGCGAGTGGATCCTGCGCAATGCCCCGGTGCCGGTCGGCACCGTGCCGATCTACCAGGCCCTGGAAAAGGTCGAGGGCCGCGCCGAGGACCTGACCTGGGACATCTTCCGCGACACGCTGATCGAGCAGGCGGAGCAGGGCGTGGACTATTTCACCATCCATGCCGGCGTGCGCCTGGCCTGGGTGCCGCTGACCGCGAACCGGGTGACCGGCATCGTCTCGCGTGGCGGCTCGATCATGGCCAAGTGGTGCCTGGCGCATCACCGGGAAAGCTTCCTCTACACGCACTTCGCCGACATCTGCGACATCATGAAGGCCTACGATGTGTCATTCTCGCTCGGCGACGGCCTGCGTCCCGGCTCGATCGCCGATGCCAACGATGCCGCCCAGTTCGCCGAGCTGGAAACGCTGGGTGAACTGACGCGCATCGCCTGGGAGCACGATGTGCAGGTGATGATCGAGGGCCCTGGCCACGTGCCGATGCAGCTGATCCGCGAGAACATGGAAAAGGAACTGCAGGACTGTCACGAGGCACCCTTCTACACCCTCGGTCCGCTGACCACCGACATCG
>JBATJF010000304.1:0-2950 GCA_049668345.1 Gammaproteobacteria bacterium | reverse complement strand
CCGCTGCATAACCTGTCGCACGGTGCGACTGCCATCCAGGTGGCGCGCTTCTATTACCTGCTTGAAACCGGGCAACTGGTATCGCCGGAACTCTCCAGGGAGATGAAGGCGATCCTGGGTGATCCGGGTATTAACCATAAATTCGTGAAGGGGCTGCTGACCAGCTTCCCGGAGGCACAGATCTACCGCAAGTCCGGCAGCTGGCGCAACTGGCACGCCGACAGCGCCATTGTCGAGCACGCGGGCCGCACCTATATCGCCGTTGCGCTGGCGCAAAGCCCGCAGGGCGGCGAATGGCTGAAGGACCTGATCTGCGAACTGGATGGCATCATTTTGCAGCAGCCGGTGCGGACCGCCAGTCTGTCAACAGCCGGTGCAGCCGAGTAGCGAACGTCTGGTGCTCGACCGCCGAGTTCTTCTTCAGCACATTCGAAGTCAGCGCAACCATGTAGAACATCCGCGGCTCGCCCGCGGGTGATTCCACAATCGCAACCGAGTTCATCAGGTTGTCCCGGTTACCCATATATTTCTTGCACACATAGCCTTCCTCCGCCTGGCAGCGGTAGAGCGATCCCGATTTGAAATACAGTGCCGCGTCGTTCAGTGCCGGCGAAGAGGCATAGCGTATGCGGCGCTGGGTGATATACATCAGGCGCTTGATCTGCAGGCTCGACCAGGCATCGACCAGCCGACCCTGCTCCAGCAATAGCAGGTAGTGCATCAGCTCTCGCGTGGTGGCAATGCTGTTGGTGCCCGGCACACGGCGCTTGCCCTCCGAGGTAAAGAAACTGCCCTGCCGCAGGTTGTCCACGTCCAGACCGTTACGCGTCACCGGTGTCAGCAAACTATCGACCAGCAACTCGCCCAGTTCCTTGCGCCCGGTGTCACCCAAGAATGCCATTTCCTGCTCGGCCGATGCCGGGTAGGCGGAACCAAAGTGACGCAACAGCAGCAGCTGCTTGATCACCGTGCTCGCGGCCGCATTGGAACTTGCCGACAGCATCCAGTCCAGGTAGGCCCACAGGTTGCCGGTGTCGCCCGCGCGCAATTCACGGCGCGGCATGCGATTCAGCTCCGGTTTCCAGAACGGCACCTCGTGGTGATCGGTGCGGATGAAGGCATCGGCAGTGACCTGCGTATCCCGGAGCACGCGTATTCGTGCCTCGATGTCATCGGGATAAATGTCGGCCAGCGCCTGGAACACCGCCAGTGCCACCATCAACTTTCCGACACTGCCGGGATTGCGCCGCGTGAGCCCGTTGTGTTCCGCAAAAACAGGATGGTCCGGATCGCTGAGATCCAGCACGCTGACACTGTAGTGCTTCGCCTCGGCACCGAGCAATGCGACGATCTTGCGCGTGAGGCCGGGATCGGCTTCAGGCAACCGTAAATCCGCCTGCTGCTGCAGGCGCAGCTGGATCTGACCGGTATTCAGCAACGCCCCCGGCTGCAAGCGGTTTCCCGCCACCTTGCCTTCACTGGCGAGCCGGTAACCTTCCAGCCGGGCGATACCCGTCTCGGCGTAACCGTCGACGGGGTAGGCCCAGGACTGACCCGTGACACCAGCCAGCACGACAGCTGCCAGCAGCCAGCGATTGAAACAGTCCCTTGAATTTATAGTCATCATCACCTGCGATTCTCATGTGTCGTCATAGCACGGTACGAAGTGACCTGGAAATCCACCGTCGGCGTCCCGTTGCACAGAGCGCAGTCTCGCAACGGGATGTGCCTGGCTGTATTCGCAATGACGGCTTCATGAATGTCCGGGGCCAGGCTGATACTAGTCCGCATCGGTGGGCAGTGGCGGCTGATGCAGGTCAACCACGTCATCCGGTCCACTGTCGCCGCTGCGATCGATATCAATCAGGTACTGGCTGCGCCGCGCACGCTGGCTTTCAACGAAGGGGCGTATCTGGAACAGGGCGAGTTTGCCATCGCGAAAACCGAACTCGATATCCGCCGGCGCCGGCAATGCGCCCTTGCCCCGGGCGACCGGCATCGGGAAGCGCCGCTGCACGTCATCCGACAGACTGCGCAGCTGCTCGATCTCGTCCGGCTCCAGTACCTGCGCCCGACCGCTGGCCGGCACCTTGCGCATGCCACCGGCTGAATCGGGTTCGGCACGCAACGGAGCCGTGGCCTGCGCCAGCAATCGCACCTCGCCGGTGGTACGGCGCACCCGCAGTTCCTCGGCCGCCTGCCCTTCAACCGCGCCACCTACGCCTTCGCTGACCGCAATCGACAGCCACTGGCGATCGCCGTTTTCCACGTCCGCCGTCACCAGCACGCCGGATTTCTCGGAGGCAAAGGTCTTGAGGAGCAGCACCGCCGGGTAAACGTGTTCCGGCTGCTCCATGTGCGCCTGGCGCCAGGCGTAGGCGCGTTCAGTGAATGGCGAGGCCCATACCTTTTGAACGGCCTGCACGACGGCATCGAAGCCAACCACGTTGGGCACGGTGAGATTCAGGCCGGCACCGGTGAAACCGGGCAGGTCCTCGACATTGGTGTCGCTGCGCACGAACACACCGACCGTCCCGGCATCCCCGAAGGCCTGCTGCATGGCAGCGCGCAGCTGTTCGCGGAATGCCGTTCCCGGCTCGGCACTGCTGACCCACTGGCGCAACCGTTCCAGAAACTGGCGCGTCTCGGCCTGGCGCTGCGTACCGTCCGGCAACGCGCGCAACCGCGTGTACTGCGCACGCAGCCAGTCGAAGGCGGAGGGTCCGCCCGCTTCGATCGGCTGGTCCAGCAGGGCGCGGAACACACCGAACGGTATGACCACGCCGGGATTCACCGCGTCCGGATAATGATGCAGCAATTCACCGAGATTGGCGGCCTTGGGACCGACGATGCGTCCGGAATCCGTGGCACGGATGACCTTCAGCGGCAGCGGGTCGGTATACGCAAGATCGAGCTTCTGCAGGTCCGGCCGGATCACCACATCGGCATC
>JBATJF010000303.1:0-31895 GCA_049668345.1 Gammaproteobacteria bacterium | reverse complement strand
CGAGTACAGCACCACGTGGAGCCTGGCGATCCAGACCATTGATAACATTGTCTGGAGTGTCGAACCACGATCCTCGGACAAATCACGCAAGGAATTGCGCGATAAACTCCCGAATCTCCGCAGAAAGATCGAACGCGCATTCGAAATGCTCGACGCCTACGGTGCCAGCGACAATGCGGCGCAACTGGAGCTGATCAGAGACCTGCAGGATGCAGCGCTGGTCGCACCCGCCGAAGACGCCCCGGTTCCGGCCCAGACAACAGGTCAAGAGCTTCCCGGCAAGTCGGAAGACGCTGCCATAGAGGCCACACCTGCCGCCGACACTGCCGAACAAGCCTCCGCAGACACCGTCGCAACCGAAACAGTCCCCGCTGACACCGTCGCTGCCGAAAAAGCCGCACCGCACAGCCAACCCGCGGCGGAAAACAAACAGGATGCGCCCGCCAACGACAAGAACAAGGCAGACAAGGAAACAAAGCGGCTTTCGCCCAGGGTCAAGAAAGCCCTGGCGCAGGTCGAGGAACTCGCGTTTGGCACATGGTTCGCCTTCCAGGAAAACGAGGAAAGCTCACCGGTAAGGTTAAAACTGTCATGGTTCTCGCAGATGTCGGGTAACTATATGTTCGTCGACAGCATGGGAATCAAGGCTGCAGTCAAAAATCGAGTCGAGCTGGCCACCCTGCTCGCAAATAACAAGGTCAGAATTATCAACAACGACAAACAGTCATTCGTAACACGCGCGATGGAAGCGGTGCGTCGCATGTTAAGCAACAATGACAAGACAATACACTAGGCGATAGCCCGGGAGTAAACCAGGATGAGTGGACAGAAAAAGTCACCGAGTGAAATGCGCAAGACAGTCAGGGTGGATGTCCCAGGGACCGTATGCGTGACCGACGTGCAGGCCAATCGCGATTTCGGCCAGCTCGTCAATATCAGCGAGGAAGGCCTGATGATACTGGTATCGGAACCCGTGGCCGAGAATTCCGTCTTCCAGCTGACCCTGGGGTTCTGCAACGAGGCCGGTGACAGCGAGCCCGTCGAAATCGGCGTCGAATGCCTGTGGTGCAACCAGAGCAACAACGCAGACCAGTACTGGGCCGGGTTTTACATCATCGATATCTCGGAGCAGGACCAGGAAAGAATTCGCCGGATTGCCTGCTAGGTATTTCAACTTGCGGCATCAAGCCGCATGCCAGGTTCCTCCTGGTGCGCCTTGAGTGTTCCCACCCGGAAATCGATGTCCTGTTTGCAGGGATCCGTTTGCGGCATCTGGTTGTACCGGGTCAGCGGGGGGGATCAACAGCTGCCTCTTGTCCCTGTCCTGCGTCATCTGCAATACCTCAATGAACGGCAACAGTTTCATCGGCCACCCGTGAAACCCTGCCACTACGCGTGATTCCCCTGTACTGCATTCCGCGGGACAGCCTTTCGACTCCGAACGCAGCCTGTTACGAGCCAGGAAGGACCCAACACTTGCAGGACACTGCACCGCCCTGCTTTTACAGTACCGCCAGCCATACGCATATTTCCGCCGCCTTCATCTGCAGCTCAGCTCCCGACAGGTCCTCCATTCCCTCTTGAACGTGTTACCGGGGCTGATTGCCACACCCTGACGCCTGCGATCATTGCCAATCCCATTAATTATCCTTATAGCAGTCTCCGTGAGAGATCTCCTTGTCGCTCGCACGGGCCCCGATAAACAGCGATATGTAATGATCAGGAGTGCCAAACCGGAGCAGGCAGCGACAGAAATCTTCACGCCTGCTGGTTGTCGGCCCAGGGCTTTATTGAATGATCGGCATCCGAAACAATGCGTTTGACTAAAGTCCCGACCGTCAACATTGGCAGACAAACCTGTCAGTTGTCATTAAAAGACTGCCAGAATTGTCAGTCAGGTTTCTCATCCGGCCCGGACACCACCAGCTACACCATAATAAAACTATTGTTTTCCCCTGTTTTTTATTTGTTTGCTCGTGGGCACCTCCCGGCTGGCATAAATGTTGCCTCAAAAAACACAGATGTGACCTAATCACAATCCGTAAAAAAAGACAGGCGTACCTTCTGCGGAAGTCACGAACTGCACATTCTCGGAAATTGTGATGGTCAGGCTGGCCGCGAGGGAATGCGTTTTTTTTCAACGTACGGGGTCAGCCTGACCGACAGACAAAGCCTAATGTACAACCAATGTCGATAAAGTCATGGAGGGGATTTCTAATGTCAACGATCAAACACAGGGGAACGTCACTGGTTGCGACCGCAACCGGGATCTTCATCATGGGGGCTGCCATACTGGCTCCGTCAACGATTCAGGCCGTGCCACTACCGGGCGGGACACTGGATCCATTAACAGTTCCAAAATATGTCACACCCCTGGTCATCCCGCCGGTGATGAACAACGCCGGAACCGCCAACGACTACGACATCGCGGTGCGCCAGTTCCAGCAGCAGATCCTGCCGGGCGGCATCTGGGCGACTCTGCCGGGTTGCGCCGGCCAGGCCTGTAATCTCCCACCCACCACGGTGTGGAGCTATGGCCCGGCGGCCGATACGACACCCGCGGTGGCACCGGATCCTGCCAGTCAGTTCAACTATCCGGCCTACACGGTGGAGAACACGGCCAACACCACGACCACGGTGGACTGGATCAACGACCTCAAGGATCCGGTCAACGGGAACTACCTGCCGCACCTTTTGCCGATCGACCGCTCGCTGCACTGGGCCAACCCGGAGCAGCTGGCATGCATGGATCCGGCCAAGACCAAGGACTGCCGTCCGGCCGATGCCAACGGTGCCATCCTGCAGCAGCCCTACACCGGCCCTGTACCAATCGTGACCCACGTGCACGGTGCGCACGTCGGCCCGGAGAGCGACGGCTACCCGGAGGCCTGGTGGCTACCCGATGCCAGCAATATCCCGCCGGGCTACGCCACCACGGGTACACTGGTGAACCAGTACGGCGCCCCGACCAACAACCTCCCGGGGGTGGGCAGCTTCAGCTACCCCAACACCCAGCCGTCGACCACGCTCTGGTACCACGACCACACCCTGGGCATGACGCGTAACAACGTCTACGCGGGTCCGGCCGGTTTCTGGCTGATCCGCGAATCGGGCGGTGGCGAAACGGGCCTGGTGTCCGGCACCCTGCCGGGTCCGGCACCGACAGCCGGCCAGGCCGTGCTGGATCTGAACGTCCCGGGCAACCCGGTGCGTGCCGCGATCCGCGAGATCCCGATCGTGGTCCAGGACCGTTCCTTCAATGCCGATGGCTCGCTGTTCTATCCGGACAACCGGGCGTTCTTCGAGGGCATAGCGAAGAACAAGCTGAAGATCCCCTTCGTCGGCGACCCCAAGTACCCGTCGGATATTGCCCCGATCTGGAACCCGGAGGCGTTCTTCAACGTCATGGTGGTGAACGGTGTGTCCTGGCCAACGCTGGAAGTCGAACCGGACCTGTACCGGTTTCGCCTGCTGAATGGCTGCAATTCGCGCTTCCTCAACCTGAGCCTGCAGGCCCTCAACGCCGCGGGTGCGGTGCTGGGCGAGGTACCGTTCTACCAGATCGGCGCCGAGCAGAGCCTGCTGCCCAATGTCGTCAAGGTCGAGACCGGCTTCCGGACCGTACTGCCGGGTGGCGGAGGTGCGGGCACCCCGGCGCCCGCCGCCGCGCCCGAGGTGGCCCTGCTGATGGGCCTGGCCGAGCGTGCCGACACCATCGTCGACTTCTCCAACCTGCCGGCAGGCACGACGCGTGTGCGCATGATCAACACCGCGCCGGATGCTCCGTTCGGCGGCTTCCCGGACATCCCTGCCGACCCAAGCACCACCGGCCAGGTGATGGAGTTTGCCCTGGTGGCGGACACACCTGTGGGTGAAGGCTTCACCCCACCCCAGGACCTGGTGCTGAGCCTGCCTGACGCAACTGACCCGGCCAACGGCCCGGTCATTCCGGGAGCGCGTGACCTGGCGCTGATCGAGGAAGAATCGATCCTCGTCTGTGCCACCATCCGTCCCAACGGCGTGGTGAGTTTCGACAAGGGTGCGACACCTGATCCGCAAAATCCCGGCACCTGCGTGGACAAGAAAGGCAGCCTGGCAGCCTCTGTACCCTTCGCCCCCAAGGCGGCGGTGCTCGGCATCAACGGTGCGGCCGGCGGTACGGTGACCCTCTGGGCGGATCCCATCGCGACCAGACCGGCGCTGGGTGCGACCGAGACCTGGGAGTTGTGGAACTGGACCGTGGACGGCCATCCGATACACCTGCATCTGGTGAAGTTCAAGGTGGTCAACCGCGAGGCCTTCGATCCGCTGACCGGCGCACTGAGCGGTATTGTCAATCCGCCCGAGGCCACCGAGACCGGTTGGAAGGACACGGTAATCTCCTACCCGGGTGAGGTCACCCGTGTCAACGCGACCTTCGACATAGCAGGTCTGTATGTATGGCACTGTCATATTGTCGAGCACGAAGACAATGAAATGATGGTTCCATTCTGCGTTGACAACGGACCCGGCTGTAACGTGGTACCGTAGGGTCCCACACCAAACCCGGTTTGTTGAACGGGAAAAACAGGGCCGCCTTCGGGCGGCCCTTTTTTTACAGGCTGACTGTATTTGTAATAAAATCGTCGCTACATTGACAGCGTCTCTGGTTTAGGAGAAAAACATAATGATACGAATGATGAGAATTGCGACATTGATGAGTGTTACCGTGCTGGCCAACAGTGTTAATGCGTCAGAGCCGCTCAAGCTCGATGACGACACCGCGCGCATCAACTACAGCCTCGGTTACCAGATCGGCGGCGACTTCAAGCGCCAGGGCGTCGAGATGAACGCCGACGCCGTCATCAAGGGCATCGAGGACGCCCTGTCCGGTGCCGAACCCCTGATCCCGCCGCAGGAAATGAATGCCACCCTCATGGAACTGAAGCGCAAGGTGGTCAATGAGCACCGTGCCAGGCAACGCGAGGCGGAACTGCAGTACGTGGCAGAGGGCAAGAAGTACATGGAGCAGAATGCGGCAAAGCCGGGTGTGAAAACCACTGGCACCGGCCTGCAGTACAAGGTCATCGAGGCGGGTACGGGCAAGACGCCCAGGGCAACCGACCAGGTAACCGTGAACTACCGCGGCACCCTGACCAACGGCAATGAATTCGACAGCTCCTATCAACGCAACGAGCCAAGCAAATTCCGCCTCGACAGTGTCATCAAGGGCTGGACCGAGGGGCTGCAACTCATCAAGGAAGGAGGCAAGATCCAGCTCGTCATCCCGCCTGCCCTCGCCTACGGCGACCGCGGCCCGCTGGCGCACCGGACCCTCGTTTTCGACGTCGAACTGATTACCGTGGGCGGCAACAAGCCAGCCGAACCGATCCAGGGAGAGAAGGCGCAGGGCAAGTAATCGCCCGGCAATCCAGTAGCCTCTCGTGGCAGTGGCTGTGAAACCGGATCGACGGCACTCGCCGCGCTCCCCGATGCGCATCGCCTTGTGCATGGTCAGCCTGCTGGCCGCGATCCCTATCGCGACCAGGGCCGAACCTGCGCCCGATCAGCCGCTGATCGAGACCGGCCGCCGCATTTACCAGGACGGCATGCTCCCCGGCGGTGCAGCGCTGCGCGCCTTGCGCCCCGAGGGTTTCGTGCAGGAAGGCAGCCATGCCGCCTGTGTCACCTGCCACCGGCGCAGCGGCATGGGTTCCATCGAGGGTTCCATCGACAGCACCGTCCTGGTTCCGCCGGTGGCCGGTCCGGTGCTGTTCGCGCCGGCGCGCTTCGCCGGTTCCTATCTCAATCCCGTGCACCACTACGTGCCCAATGCTGCCTGGAAGCGGGCACTGACCCGACCGGCCTACGACCCGCCGGGTCTGGCCCGTGCATTGCGCCAGGGCCTGGATCCCGATGGTAAGCGACTGGTGGCGCCCATGCCGCGTTATGAACTGGATGATGCCGCGGTAACGGCGCTGTCGGCCTATCTGCAACAGCTGTCCAGTGGACCCGACCCGGGCGTTGAGCCCGATATCCTGCACCTGGCGACCGTTGTCACTCCCGATGCACAACCCGACCAGGTCGATGCCGTGCTCGGCGTGCTGCGCGCATGGGCTGGCTCCGCGCGTGGCGCGGGCAAGCACTGGCGTTTACAGGTGTGGAGGCTGACAGGCCCGTCGACCACCTGGCCGGAGCAGCTGGAGAGGTATTACCGCCAGCAACCGGTATTCGCCCTGCTCTCGGGCGTGGGCGGCGTCACGTGGGAGCCGGTCCACCGGTTCTGCGAACAGCACCGGGTGCCCTGCGTGCTGCCCTCGGTGGAAGTGGCGCCAGACCCCGGGCAGGACTATTACTCCATGTATTTCTCGCCCGGTGTCGGCCTCGAGGCGCGCGTGCTCGCCAGCCACCTGGAACAGCATGCCGCTGCGCAGGATGGCGGGGCGAACCTCATTCAGGTGTACGCCGATTCCAGCGGTTGGCACGCCGCCAATGTGCTGCTGTCTCGTCTGAACCAAGCCACAGGCCCGGACACCGTTCGCAAGTATCGTATGACCGCACCGCGGATGGCGCTCGACGGACTGAGTGCCAGCGACATTCTCGTGCTGTGGTTACGGCCGGATCAGATCGAACAGCTCGCGGCACTGATACCGGAGGGGCCCGGCACGGACAGGGTGTTTGTATCCGCGTTGCTAGCTGACCCCGAGGCGCTCGCCTTGCCTGCGGCCTGGAAGCAACGCCTGCACATCGTTTCGCTTTTCGATGATCTGGGACTGCAGGGCGAGATCGCGCGCCTCAGACTCGAGCGCTGGCTAGAGATGGAAGATCTGGCCGGCCATGACAACCGGCGCCTGCAGGCGGACGCTTATGCGGCCTGCTATCTGTTTAACGATGCACTTGCAGAGATCCGTGAGCAGGAGGTACGCCGGCCGGCGGTACCGTTGAACCGTGAACACGTGCTCGAGGCGCTGGAAGGCCTGGTCAACAAGTACAATGACAGCACCGACCTGGTCGATCCGGACAGTCATGTCGCCTATTACGGACGGATGAGTCTCGGACCGCGTCAGCGCACCGCGGTACGCGGCGGCACCATCATGCGCTATGCATCACCCGACTCGAGCAAGCTGCTTGCCGAGAGCAGGCGCATCGTGCCCTGAACCTGGTTCAGGGTTGTGCCGCGGCCGGACGAGCCGGCGTCGCGCCTGGAGTTGCAGCGCTGTCTGATTGTTCCGCAGCGTCTGCCGGGGCCCCGATCGATACCAGCTCGATATCATAGATCAGGTCCCGCCGGCGCAGCATGTTGTTACCTGAATTCCTGAATCCCATGCCCGGCGGGATCACGACCCGCCACCTGGCGCCCTGGTTCATCAGCAGCAGCGCCTCCTTCAGGCCCGGTACGGCAATTTCCTCCAGCTGCAGTCGCGCAGGCTGATCATCCTCAAGTGTGCTGTCGAACACCGCGCCGTTGGTGAGCGAGGCCTGGTAGCTGACGTGCACGGCATCGCCGATCGCAGGTCGCCTGCCGCTGCCCGCCCTGAGGATCTCGTATTGCACACCGCTCGGGAGCGTGACCACGCCTTCGCGTTTAGCATTGAGAGCGGCGAAATCGTCGATGAAGCCGCCTCTGCGTGCGGGCGCCGTCGCCGGCGGCGTTTTCCCGCTCCCGGATGAATCGGCAGTACGCTTGTCTTTGAGTTCCTGCAGCGTGGCATCCATAGCCTCGGCGCTGAGACGTGGCTCGGCGCCAGACAGCGCGTCGAGTATGCCCTGGAACACCGCTTCCAGTTCGACTCCCGGGTCCTGGCGCTGGAGTTCCGCCAGCCGGCCGCCAAACGCATAACCGGCACTGTATCCGGCCCTGCTCGACAAACTGCCGGTTTGCGCGGGTGTGTCAGAGGCCTGGAGGCCGGTAGCCAGGCACATGCCGAACAGGGTGATGACGGCACAGCGTGTGCGCCTGCCCAGGTACCTCGACCTCGACGCCGGATCGCAGTACGGTGTTTGCGTATAGCCGCTATCGCGTATGATGGTGTTCATGGCTGCCTCCGGTGATCAGTCTGTAACAGTACCGCGATATTCTTCTACCAGCTGCGCTGCCGTGGCGAAACCCTCGTAACGCACCCATTGCGCGTCCGGCTTCGCCCGGAACAGCGTCAGCGGCGCGTGATTCATCTTGTCTCCCCGATCGGCGTCGAAGGCCCGCTGTACGGCGATGCTGTCATCCAGGCTGCCGGTCAGGAATTCCCACTGCGGTCCGGCACCGAAGCGCCGGGCATACGCATTGAGCGCCTCTGGCGTGTCATATTCGGGATCGATCGAGACTGACACCATGCGCAGCCGGGCACTCTCGCGGCCCAATTCGGTTTGCACCTGGGCAAAGATAGCGCTCATCGCCGGGCAGATGGCGGTGCAGGACGTGAAAATAAAGTTCAGCATGACGGGCCTGTCAGCTTTCAGCAGTTCCGGGAGGTCGACCTGCTGCCCGTCCTGATTGACCAGGGTCACGGCCGGAACAGGATAGGAGGCCAGCGAACGCTGGTAGCCGGGCGCAACCTCATGGTGATGACGGTGATCATGCTGATGCATGTCATGGCCGGCGTGCTCGTCGAGCGAGTTGCCCATGCCGGCCTGCTGGGCCGTAGCTGGATGGTGTTGCAACAGCAGCATCAGCGCCAGTGTCGCAAATCCGCCACAGGATACGGGGTGCGTGGGCAGAAGCTTCAGTAACGACATAGTATTGTTCCTTGAATATTGTTGTTTGTTTAGTCGCAGTAACGGCGGGTTCTGGTTGTGATGGGCCGTTGACCTGGCTGGTGGGAATTGCCGTGGTGCAAACGGCTTGGGACATGCCAAAAACCGGCAGGCCATAACACACTACTGGCCAGGTTTTATCCTAGCCCGAGATGCTGGTACGGATCAACCCGGGTCTGCATGCGAACCGGCGGCAGATACAGCATTCGGTGCACGCGCCGGGGATACAGACTGATGCGCGCGGCCCGGCGTGGAGCGGATATACGGTGCCGCAAGGCTCATATGTTGCCTTGCGACGCCTGAAGTATACGGGCAACGACCGGCAGTCGTTGTTACCCGGAATCATCCGTGTCCGGCTGCCGTGCGCCGTCGAGATGTGCGACACCGATACCGGCATTCGTCCCGGGCATCACTACATAAAGGCGGTCACTGTTTCACAGGAGGATTCTCTGGATTTGCGCCTGTTGACCGGCTCCGACACGGTTGCAAACACATTCACTACCCCGGTAACGTCGAGGTTCGGAAATACCGGGATGATGAAGGTCGCCGTTGCATCGTTAGAGCCGCCCAGGCCGGCAAATGTCTGGGTAACGGTCTGGCTGTAGCTATCAGGGCCGAGCAGCGTCGCACCAACTACCGGGGCGACGACCTCCACCGTAACCGTGGGTGAAAACCACTGGCCGGGATATGCAGGGGATCTTGCCACGTTAACCGTGAAGGGAACGTCCGGATCGACCCTGGTGGCAACGAGGATTTCGCAGCCGGCAGGTGCAGGCGGCGGTTTGGCGATGGCTGACAGGGGAATCAACATAACCAGGCAAAAGGTCATCATCGTGGTCTTGATACGCATCATGGTTTCCTCGCGTCTCTGAAGATTCAGGCTGATGTACGACGTCCGTGTCCGTCACTTGCGCACGCAATGCCTGTTTTGTGACAGGCATCGAGCCCCTGCAATCGATTGCGACACAATCCCGGTAGCGCTGCCGGTTGCGTTTCCGATCGTCACCGCGGGAATGGAGCCGACCGCAGAGAGTGCGGCACAAAAAAACAGCGGCGCCCCTCACGGTGCACCGCTGCTCGAGTGATCGCCTGGCTGCCGGGCACCGGCTTGAAGTGGATCACCCGGCAACCGCAAGGTCACCGCGCTACATGGCCGGATTCACACTGGCTGCCGCCGGCGTACAGCTCGTCTCGCGGAATTGTTTCCCCTTGTTGAGCGGCTCTTTCACCACAACGGTGATGACGGCATCCACCGAGCTATCGATTGCACAGGGAAAACCATTACAACTCGGTGCCAGCAGCGTGGCATTTATATAGGTCACACCATAGCCGTACCTTGAGCTTGTCTCACTGTACGAGGCGGTAATTTTGCCACCGTCAATCCCGGTAAATACCGCAGCAACATCCACCATGGGTTGCGACCAGACACCCGGGTACGCCGGGTCACGGACGATTTTCAGGGTAAACGGGTTGCCGGTATCGATGTAGGCAGGGGCGAATACGACGCACCCCACTGGGATCACTACCGGTTTTTTTGCCATGGCAATGCCGGGCAGCAGCAGTGCGGAACACATCGCCAGCAGCGTGAGCCGCGACTGCAGGCCTCGACCGGCCTTCGGCTGACGTTTGCGGAGTACGTTTACCGTACTGTCGAATAATCGGTTTACTGTTTTCATGTTGCATACCTCATCAAGTTAACTGAATCTGTTGCGCTGCAGTGCCAGCGCGTTCCTGTGCGTGCGTTACTTCGCCAGCGTCGCTTTCCGGGTGACCCACACCGGAAACGCCGGCCAACAACCGGTGACGAAGTCGCTATTGGGTGTTCCTGCTGTCGTGACAACGGCTGTCCGAGTCGCTACGCGCTGTAGCCAATTGCTGATTGACTGATACTCTGACTGGCTTTCCGACCGACTTTCTACCTACTGATTCACATAATATCGGTCGGTTATGGGCGACGTTCCTGGCCAGGAACAACCGCGGGCAATCCCTGCGCTGTCGATAAACACATCAGCGCGACAATCTGCGCGGCTCTCATCCAGACAAAGCAATGTTTGTGCCAGGAATATTTTCTTGATAAATAACTTCTAGTTGGCAATGCTGTCGAGGCAAGAATCAGATTCCGAAGGCAATGTGACACCTGTTTCTGTCACAGATTGGCGACAAATACGCAGTTTGTAATTACTGGCGGTGTTTTTTATGCATTGCACAAAATGCCCGGCGCCAGAGGCCCCGTAGGCAAAGGCACAGTCAGGGTTCATGACACATGTGTTTATCAGCAAGCTATCAGACCAGGCGCACCGTGGCTGGCTCAAAACAGGAAGGTATTTCACTACAGGCGCCTGTCGCTGGCTGGAGACGGCCGCCGGAGATGCCGCTTAACCACGGCACCAGGTGCGTGCTGCAGAGTATCAAGTCAGACCAATACCCATATTGAAAATAGTATTTTAAGGGGTGCTTGTTGGTGTGTGCTGCTACCGGATCATCAAGCTGCAGCCAGGTCCGGTGGCAGTTCACGCCACCCGGGGGTCGACAGGGATGGGACTGCTGTGATGAGCACATCTGTACAGGCTCGGCTGTGGGATGAGGGCTGCCGGCACGGAGACGGGCACTCAATCTGCCAACAACCGACCTCAGGTCATTCCTGCGGTCAGGGTGAACAGCTTGTGCACGCCTGACCGTGCACCTGCGGAAGACAACCGGCGATGCGGCCCGGGCAGACATTACAAACGTCTTAGTGACTGCTCACTTTACCGGCGCAGAGGGAGCGGTCGCGCCATTCTTGACGACCTGCAACAGTTCGATGAGGTAGATGCTGGGCTCAAAACCCAGCATGCTGCGTTTCCTGGTACCCCCGCTGGTGGCCAGCTTTGGCGGAACGTACAGTTCGAATTCTGCCCCTTCCTGCATTTTCAACAGCACTTCCTGCCACCCGGGCAAAACCTCGGTCATGCTGAACGTCGATGGTGCTCCGGTGGAATAGCTTTCATCGAATACCGCACCATCGGGTTTGATACCAACGTAGGCAACCACGACCTGGTCAGCGAGCGATGGCGACTTGCCGTTGCCGAACTTGACAACCCGGTACTGGACACCGCTTCCCAGGCTGATCATACCTTCGACCCTGGCATTCTCCGCGAAGAAGGCGTTTGCGTCCTGTCGTGTAGCTTGCTGCACACCCAGGCGGCTCGAACTGCGGGCACGTTCAAGTGCGCTGCCAAGAAAAAACGGGTTGGACTCGGCCTTGCTGAGGGTGGCTTTGGCAGGCGGCACAGTCTCGAATGTTGCGGCTGGCTTGCCTGCCGGATTGACAGTTTGTTTCGTCCCGGTGCGTGGAGCCCTGGCAGGCAGCGCCAGAGGCGGCTGTGCTGTGACTGGCGCCTTCTGCATGCCCGACTGATTCACTGAGGACGTCAGATCCTTGATATCCCTGCTCATGCCGGCAAGCAGCGTGGCATTCTTCTGTATATCCCAGATCAGAACCGCACCGGCCACAGTGCCAAGCAGGATGGCGAAGCTGGCGGCCGTGATCATCCAGTTCATGCGCACATCCTGCTTGCGCAACCGGTCCTGCAGTGTCTCGAAGGTTTTCAGTACCAGCCGGTGTTCGCTTTCCAACCGGCTGCCCAGTACGTTGACCTGGTTACCTGTCGCGAAAAGACGGTCATTGGCCTCACTGAGCGAGGCCCGAAACTGTCTCGCCTGTTCTGCGGTACTGAGCTGGAGATCCTCGATCTGCTGGTCTGTCTGTTCCATCCGGGATTCGGTTTCAGACAGGGCATCCTGCAGCGCCTGCACCCGCTCACGACCCTGCATGCTCTCGTCCTCAAGCCCGGCGAGCCGGCGCTCGAGGTCGTTTATTTTCCTGCTGTCGGCTTCCCTGTCGGCTGCATACCGACTGTTGATCGACTGGAGCTCGGCGAGTTTGCGCTGATCCTCCTCCCTGGCCAGCTGCATGGCCTTGCGAACCTGTTCGAGATTGTCAATCTTGCGGTTTTCCTCGTCCCTGGCGCGTTCGAAATCCGAACGCACCCGCCGCACCTCACCGGCAAGCGCCTGGTTTTCACCGCTGATTGCTGATATCTCGCGCTCGAGATCTTCCGAACCGGCGGCGTGTCGGCCGTCGGCTTCAGATGGCTTTTTCAGCCTTGAGAAAATTCTTTCCCAGTACTGTCTCAGGGTCCGCAATGCTCTTACCTTGTTATTATTGCTGACAACATCATGTGCTGTTCTGGTTCAGCGGCACGGCAGCAGGCCGAATCCGGTTTCACTCGTGTCGTACCTGGAATCAGCTTGCAGGGCTGCGAATTCTGCCAGCATCGCTGTGTACTGCCGAACCTCCGCAGCATGCCGGGTAATGTCCCTACCCTGCACCCTTGCGCTGCAATTACCTGCAACACAACATAGCTGGTGTATACCACGTTAATTTATACTAGCAGTTTGCGTTATTTTTCAACTCTTTTTAACCGGTTATTCGATTATTATATTGAAATTGTGGTCAGCCGCCTGGGTAGATGCGATTGCCCTGGATGGCGTTTCTGACGTGCCCAGAAGCAATCAGGGTTTGATCAATTCCCGATGCTTCTCGATACGCTCCCGGTAGCGGGCCGTGTCGACGCCCGGACAGCCCGGCAACCCTGTCTGCCTCTTGCAGGGCCAGTGTAACCTGCCGGTCTTCATAGACGACTACCGGAAAGAATTTGCGTTAGGTGTGCTGGAGCGTGACCTCGTCCTCGATGCGCGTATATTACGCATCGCTCACATCCAGCACCTGTAGCAGGCGCCATCCCGCCATCTATTCCAGCGGCCCGCCAGGCTCGCCGGGTTCAGGTTCCGGCATAAGGTTCAGCCCCTCCAGCGCCGACTGTGCACACCCCGGCACTACCCAGCCGAACTCACCCGGGTTCTGCCTCACCACGGGGGCGATGGAATACTGCAAGGCGGCCTGGAACAGGGTCAGTTCACCGAGTGTCGTTCTGCCGGTTATTGACGACCAGGCATTGAAAAACGCCGGTACCGGCACCATATTCTGTGACAGGCACAATCCTGTTCAAATTGGCAGGGTTCAGCCGGGCAGGAAACAAGATAACTCGCGTTTATACCCCCGCCCTGCTATAGTGTGCCAGATTGCAAGTTGGCTGTGTCATTTCAGAAGTCACCTCCGGTATCTCCTGCGAATTGCCCTTCATTATTTGCGATAAACATCAACATTAAATTTTTTACAGAGGTAATTCAGCATGACTACAGGTACCGTCAAATGGTTTAACGAATCCAAGGGATTCGGCTTCATCTCGCCGTCCGATGGCAGCGCAGATGTCTTTGTCCACTTTTCCGCTATCAGCGGCAGTGGCTTCAAGACCCTGAACGAGGGTCAAGCGGTCAGTTTCGACGTCGAAACCGGCCCCAAGGGGCTGCAGGCCACACGGGTCGCCATGCAGGACTAACCCTCCCCGGCTATCCCGCGAAACCGGCCCCGCAGCGCGTCTGCGGGGCTTTTGTTCAGCGCCAGCGCAGCGCATCATCTCCTTACACAGGAGGAGCAGTCATTGAAGACAATGTTTGTATCCAATTTACCGGCGGATGCTTCTGAAGAGAGCTTGCGCGAGCTGTTCTCCGAATTCGGCATCGTTCGCTCCATCACCATTTCCAGCGACATCTTCACCGGCAAGTGCCGCGGCTTCGGCACCGTCGCCATGGAAGGCCACGAGGCACGGGCAGCAATGGCCCGGCTCGACGGCAAGACCCTCGGCGACAAGTCGCTGCGGGTGCGCTATGAAGACCCCAAGGCAAAGGGCCGCCGGCGGCGCTGACCTTCGGGCTGACGTGATCGAGGCAGGCGCAACCATGGTCTGCACCCCCTGTTCCACAGGAAACTTTTCATACAGAGAACTACATGCTAGAAGGCTTACTGGATTTATCTTTCTGGGGTTACATCGGCGCCACGCTGCTATTGACCCACATCACCATCGCCAGCGTCACCATTTTCCTGCATCGCTACCAGGCGCATAACGCGCTGACCCTGCACCCGTCAGTGAGTCATTTTTTCCGTTTCTGGCTCTGGCTGACGACCGGCATGGTCACCCGCGAATGGGTGGCCGTACACCGCAAGCATCACGCGAAATGCGAAACCGTCGATGACCCGCACAGCCCCCAGGTCAAGGGCATCTGGAGAGTCCTGCTGGGTGGTCTCGGCCTGTATCAAATTGCGACGCGTGATGCACAGACCCTTGAACACTACGGCAATGGGACACCCGACGACTGGCTGGAGCGCCACGTCTACAGCCGCCATCCCATGCTGGGCATTGCGCTCATGGCCGCCGTCGACGTACTGCTGTTCGGCATGCCGGGGCTGATCATTTTCGCTGTGCAGATGCTGTGGATCCCGCTCTGGGCCGCCGGTGTGATCAACGGCCTCGGTCATTTCTGGGGCTACCGCAACTTTGAGACCACGGATGCCTCGCGCAACCTGTCTCCGATCGGCATCCTGATCGGCGGCGAGGAACTGCACAACAATCACCATGCCTACGCGCAATCGGCCCGGCTCTCCAATAAATGGTGGGAGTTCGATATCGGCTGGCTGTACATCAGAACACTGGCATTGCTTGGACTCGCACGGGTTCGACGCGTCGCACCGCGGGTGCGTATCGAACGCGGCAAACAGGTGGTTGATCTCGAGACGCTGCGGGCCGTGCTGCGCGACCGCTACCACGTGCTTACGCTCTACGGCCGCAAGGTCATCCGCCCGGTGGTTCGCATTGAACGCAAGACCACCGACGGCACCGAACGTACGCTGCTGCGCCAGGTGCGCAAGCTGATGACCCGGGAGGACATCGCGCCGGACGCGCGCGCGCGCACCCTCCTCAATGAAGTGCTGCAACGCAGTCAGGCGCTGGCCACGGTCTACCGCTTCAAGACGCAACTCAAGGCATTGTGGACCCACACCGCAAGCGATGGCGCCAGCCGGGTGGAGCGTCTAGAGGCCTGGTGCAACGAGGCGGAACGCTCGGGCATCAAGGCGCTGCAGGACTTTGCTAACACACTGCGCAGCTACACCCTGCAGGCTGCCTGAAACCGGCCGCGACCTGCCTGTTTCACAGGACGGGTACAGCCGGCCAGCCACGTGATTTATTTATATACAACCCTGATATTCGTGGTAGTATGCCACGCACAGCGGCGCACTACGGTCTGCGCCTTGACTCCTTCGCGGTAATCCCTTCCGGCAAACCCCGAACACCAACTATTGAATTCCGCCTGGACCGTCCTGGCAGCAAGCCAGGCAGGCCGACTCAGGAGCAACATCCAATCATGTCATTTGACGATCTCGGCCTCATGGCCGAATTACTCCGTGCTGTTTCCGAACAGGGCTACAGCGAACCTACACCGATCCAGCGCCAGGCCATCCCGGTTATCCTTGCCGGACGCGATGTCCTCGCAGGCGCGCAAACCGGTACCGGCAAGACGGCCGGATTCACCCTGCCCCTGCTGCAACGCCTGTCCCGGACACCGCCCTCCGGCAAGCGCCGCCCGGTGCGTGCGATCGTGCTGACCCCGACACGCGAGCTGGCGGCCCAGGTCGGCACCAGCGTCACCACCTACGGCAAATACCTGCCGTTGCAATGCATGCAGATCTACGGCGGTGTCAGCATCAACCCGCAGATCGAGGCCCTGCGTCGCGGTGTCGACATCCTGGTCGCGACACCGGGACGATTGCTCGACCTGGTCGGGCAGAAGGCGCTGGATCTATCGCAGGTCGAAATCCTGGTCCTCGACGAGGCCGACCGCATGCTGGACATGGGCTTCATCCGCGATATCCGCAAGATCCTCGCCCTGCTGCCCAAACAGCGCCAGAACCTGCTGTTCTCGGCGACCTGCTCCGACGAAATCAGGCAGTTGACCAACAGCCTGCTGCACAATCCCGCGGAGATCGAGGTGGCGCAACGCAATACCGCCTGCGAACTCGTCGAGCAGGTCGTCCACCCCGTGGACCGCGAGCGCAAGCGCGAGTTGCTGTCGTTCCTGATTGGCTCGCAGAACTGGCGCCAGGTGCTGGTGTTCACACGCACCAAGCACGGTGCAAACCGCCTGGCGGAGCAACTGGCGCGCGATGGCATTCAGACGGCGGCGATACACGGCAACAAGAGCCAGGCCGCGCGCACGCGTGCGCTGGCGGACTTCAAACGCGGCGCGGTGCGGGTATTGACGGCCACAGACATCGCCGCCCGCGGCCTGGACATCGACCAGTTGCCACACGTGGTGACCTACGAACTGCCGCATGTACCGGAAGACTATGTGCACCGGATCGGACGCACCGGGCGCGCCGGCAACATGGGCGAGGCGGTTTCGCTGGTATGCGTCGACGAACACAAACTGTTGCGTGATATCGAGCGCGTCGTGCAGCGCAGGATTCCCCAGGTCGTCGTCACGGGCTATGCCCCCGATGCAACGATCAAGGCCGAGCCGATATTCAAGGGACGCAGCGCAGGCTCGAACACGCCACGTCGCGCAGCCAACGACAGCGGACAGCAGCGTCGCAAGCCACGCGGGCAGTCAGCCGGCCCCGGTCGTGGCAACAGCAGCGGCAACGGTAACACCGGTCGTGGCAATGCCCAGGCCAGGCGCGGGCCGGCTCCCGACAATTCGGGCAATCACCGCCCTGGCAACGCCAGACCACGACGCAAGCAGGGATAGCCGGAGCCTCGGGAAGCACAACACGTCACAGCAGTGTGCCCGGAAACCGGCGCGGCGGCGGGACAGCCCGTCGATGGCCGCCGCTGCCGGTCAATCTGCCGCGCACCGTGCCGGTGCGAACCTGTAGACCTCTACAGGGTCACCGCATCGGCACGGCTCGTTCACTATCAAGAATGGAGTACGCGCGGCACAGTGTCCTCGCACGCAACAGCGACTAGTATCCTTGTTGCAGACCCATACAGATCGGCAATGCGGGTCCAGGGGCAGCCAGGAACAGGTAATATACGGACATAGCCACCCTTTTACCTGCTACTGTCTGGAGGTGTCAGATGAAAAGCCGCAACATCAATCCTGCCTGGCGGGCAACGCTGCTCATCCTGTTGTTGACCGGGATCGCTGGTTGTACCGCGTATTACCGCGAAGGTCCGCCGGTCTACAGGTCGGCCTACTACCAGTACCCGTACCACTATTATTATTACCCCAGCAGCCGCGTCTACTTTCATATTTCATCCGGGTATTACTACTACCCTGACGGTGACCGCTGGATCCGCATCAGGCAGCTGCCACCGAAATACCGCCTGGACCATCATGATCGCGTGCCGCTCTGGATCGACGCCGACAAGCCGTATTCGAGATACAGCCAGCATCGCGACAGGTACCGGCCGGACCCGCACTACAAGCCCGACCCGGCGCGTGATCCCGAGGAGCGCCGGCACAATGAGCGGGAGCACGAACGGTATCGGAACCGCCACCAGGTTCCCAGGTAACACCTGCAGGGGTAAACGCGGCGATCCGGGTGGATGCCATGCCGGGTCGCTGCGGAAGACGTGACGCCGGGATTCCATGGCACGCAGCGGTGCTATGCCCGGTCGCGCCACCCGTCTGTCAGAACTTTGCCTGGTAGCCGAGACTCACGAAATAGGATGAATGTCTGTCTTTGACCGTGACATTCTCACCATTTGACAGGTTGCCGCCGGCCTCGATATGGAAACCGAACTGCTTATTCGGGCGGTATTCCATTTTCACTTTCGGTGTAGCGGCCCAATGGTCACTGCCTTCGTCTGCGGGGTTATGGTAGTCGGCCCGCAGCTGGGAAATCAGGTTCCAGAACCGCTTGATGGCATATTTGGTATTGAAGGTCGCCGTGTAGGAACGGCCGGTTTCGGTAATGGAATGGCGGAGGTCGAGCTTGCTGCGGTCACCCGGCACCATCAGGTCCTTGCCGGTGATCTTCAAATGGTAATAGGTCTCGCTCGACTCGATCCTGCTCGCCGCACCCGCATCGTTCGTGACGTCGATCACGACCACATCACCCCTCAGCCTGATGCGTCGCGATAATGCGTATGAGAGGTCAACGGCCAGGATGCCTACTTCATTGGTACCGCCAGCAGTATGAACCGCCAGTCTGTCAGTGGGCAGGATCCAGTCCCAGCCATCCATCACGGTCATGGATTGCGTCAGGTACTTCTGCTGCAACCCGGGTATCGGGCGTCTCTGCAGGTCGAGAGTCGCACTGAGGGTCGTTTTGTAGGGCAGCTTCAGCGCACCCGATGCCATGAGCGTCCCCACTGAACGCGAGGCGGGGTCATAATCGAGGTAAATCAGCATCGACCGCCCCGGTTTCAGGTAGCGCATGGCACCGCCCATCGACCTGCCGACCACCCGCCCGCTTTCCTGCTGCTCGACCAGGTAGCTGTTCAGCTCCCAGGTATTGGCGAGATGGTCCGTGGTGGCAATGATACCGAACATCTGCCGGTCGGGATTGAACACGTCTTCTGCAGCGAGTACAGGATAGCCGGCAATGCCATTCAGGATCAGGCCGTCACCCAGACGGTAGTCCACGCGCACACCGTCGAACTCGCCGAGAATGCTATCGCGGGTGCCGATGCGGCGACCCAGCTGAATCGTGAACGGCAGACGCGTATCGGTGGAGTTTATACACGGTTTTTCCGCGGCGGGCACATCGGCATGCCCGGCACCCGCGATACCCTGCAAGCAGGCAGGATTGCCGAAGTCGATGCCACCCTGCTGTTCAGGCAAGTCGTCGGTAACGACTTGCTGTTGATATGACTGTACCGGCTTTCCGGAGCGAAGGCCGGTCGCCGGCAATTCCGTAGCAACCTGGGTCCCCTGGTTGCCCGTATTGGCCCATGCACCCGCGGCACACAGCAACGTGCCCGAACCCAGCACCAGTGCACATGCCAGCAGGATTACAGGCCTGCGGTCCATGTTACATCTGTCGCTGAGCGGCGTTATCACCGCGGATTTCCAGGTCGTTGCATGTCGGGTTTCCGGTCCGGGGCCCTGGATGGGTGTCGGTACCGTGACGGGTATTCTTGAGAAACGCGTCGGATTATCGCGCCTGCGGTGCCGGTGACCCGGGCGTCGAGGTAATCGAAGGTGTGTTGAGACCGGATAGTGTGCGCAAAGTCACACCTGGAGGAAAAAATGCTTGCGAATTTGCCTGTCAGGTGTTTACCCGGAGCATTCACGCCATCGCAACCGGCTGACAATACGGGGCACTCGCTGTCATCCATTCCAGCTCTGTAGTTCCGTGACCTGACTTGCGCCTATTCTCTATTCAAATCGTACGCAGGTAAACAGCTAGTTTGAAGTCATGCACAGGACGGAGCATGTCGTGTAACGGTGCACGACTGGAACGAACGCAGCGAGTGACGCATTACTTGTGGTGAACGGAATTATGCAACAGAGCATTCGAATTGTTATATATGTGACCGAAGTGTTTCCAGTGGAAACGTCGCAGGCGGTTCTGAAGTGCCCGTAGAGATTACTCGACCAAATTCTACTCGGGGCATTACCGGCCAGGCCATGCCAACCGACGGGTACCATAAAAATATTGCCGGCAACGGCACAACAGACACTCCGGCAGTTCCCCCCCGGGCGACAGGCGGCAAGACCGTTGGGGAGATCATCGCCGCGGGCGAAAAGCTGACCGGGGAAACGGTCGTGCTGCGCGCAATGGTGATGAAGGTGAACAGGAATATCCTCGGCAAAAACTGGATCACGCTGCAGGATGGCACGGGTACGCCACCTGATGACAAGCTCACCGTGACCACCGCGGAAACCATATCGGCGGGCGCGCAGGTCACCGACGAGGGTATCGTGAGGACCAACGTCGACCTCGGTTCAGGTTACTTGTACAAGGTGCTGCTCGAGGATGCCAATTTCACTCACTAGCCCGCATTTCTCACCGGGATCCCGGAGAAGGTGAGACCGCGTAGCGGTCGAGAGGCTGGCCTGGGCCATGCTGGCGCAGGGCTTACATTCGAGGTCACCGGACACAATACGGGCCACAGGCAGGGAGAGTTGCGCCGCCGGCTCATATAATTCCCTTGTGCGGCCCCATGCTGCTGAACGGGACACCGAAGAACGTCAAAAAAGCCAGCACGAAAACCAGCAGGACCATCAACCACCCGCCCCATAGCGGTATTCGCCAGGCAAGCCTTGCGTGCAAACTCATAGCGAGTACCAGCCAGGTAATGAACGCCCAGGTCTCCAGCGGATCCCACGTCCAGAAGTGTCCCCAGGCATCCCGCGCCCAAACGGCCCCGGCGATCAGCATCAGGCTGTGGAAGATGAATGCGATGGACATCAACCGCCACACCAGGTTATCCAGCACGCGCGCATCCGGTAATGATTGCAAAGGCCTGATGACCTTTGTAGCACGCAGTAAAAGGATACCCGCAAGCCCGGTTGCAACCAGACAGATACCGAGAAACACCTTGCCCACCCCCACGTGCACCCACAGCAGGACTGTGTCGTAGGTTGCCGGCAACTGGCTCGGCTCAGACGGGATTGCGGCAATCCAGCAGCCCAGCAGGAGAAACACCGGCAGCACCACCAGCGCACCCGGCCGCGCCAGAGGAACGCGCCACAGGATAATAAAATAGAGCAGCCCGAGACTGAACAGGTTGCTGAGCAGTATCTCGAACAGGGTGAGAAACGGACCGTAGCCGGCGCGCATCCAGCGCAACGCAATTGCCACGGCGAGCAGAATCACGGCGACCAGCACCGCCCCCAGCACTGTCCGGTCTGTGATGCGCTGCCGCAATATGCCGCGCCAAGCCGCGACGGCCCCGGTGAAATATCCGGCGATACCACCAAGGATCCAGGTCATCTCAGAGCTGAGGGATACCGACAGCATGTTGCCGCTCCTTCTGTCGATGGCGATGTGTCATTCCTGTATCAGGCAACTGAATGGACAGCCTGCGCTGGAAATGCCATGCCAGTGCCAGCACACCGATGAGTGCGATTGCAAACATCCACGGCAGCAGTGGCTCGTAGCGGACCTCATACCCCATCCACAGACGTACGGCCTCGAAACGCAAGGCGTTATTACCGACCATTACATGCTCTCCAGGATCAAGGGTCAGTATCTTTCCATCGACAGTCACATGCAGTGAAACAGATGCGCTGCCGCTCTCGAGTTTCCATGGCTGCGTATAAGACGGGCGCTCCTGGATAAGCAACTCCAGCTTGAGTGTCTCGCCAGCAGGGCTTGTCCATTCGTTCAGCTGCTGCCAGTCATTGACCGGATAGGAGGGAAAGTTGACCGCGCCAGTCAGTTCCCGGCCAGCCTTGTTTACCCAGGCGATGATTGCTGAATAACCCTTGTTGGACGTTGTGTAAAACCGGTAGCCGCCTGCCTCGAATGGTGTGTTGTCACCGATGACTGTCTCGTTGCGGCCCTGTGGTCCGTCTTTCAGCAGCAATCGGCTGCTGGTGCGGCCGCGTTTTATGCCGGGGTTGTAGTCGATACTCAGCGCACCCTGCTCGAACGACACATCCTCCAGTCGCTGCCATGGATGCCAGGCCCCCTGCCGCACAACATTCAGCGCAGCAGGAGAAAATACCTGACCCTCAGTGATCTCCAGCCTGCCCTGCAGGGAACCCAGCTGGCTGCCGGCAGCCAGTAGCACGAAAGCCAGCAGGCAGACATGAAACAGCAACAGCGCCGGTTGCCGGCGAAACTGTTGATTGACCAGGAGTGCGGCCACCAGATTGAGCGCCAGCAACAGCAGCGGAAGTGTCATCCAGGCATCCGGCGTGGCCTGATCGAAATAACGAACCAGCACGCCGATGCCCAGCGCCAGCATGCTGGCCAGCGTCAGGCGCAGGGATGACAATCTGCGTATGATTTTCATGGCGGATTACTGCACACGTCCCGCATCCAGTCCCGGCCGGTCTGGGTGTCGTTGCCGGGCAGGTTTGCGCCCGCCGAACCGCAGTTGCTGTCTTCCCAGTTCCCGCTGGTCGCAAAGGTGCGCACCTTGAGCTTGGCGTTGAAATAATACGGCTCCTGGTCCAGGACATCCGCGCTGCCGCCGATTGCGATCTCGGTTCCGGATGCCAGCCCTGCCTCCGGACCAACGTCATTGAGGTTAACCAGCAGCGCCTTGTTCTTCCAGCCGTGCGGGACGGCGACGTGACACCACATGCAGTGCATCTGTCCTATCTTGTCCGCATGGAAGGCGTGCAGATTGTTGCTCTTGCTGCCACTGAAGCCGCTGTCCAGATTGTCGCCGTTGCGATCGGCATAGGTCTGGAAATTGTGACACTTGAAGCACAGCCCGTTGTTCGGATCGGTGGCTGGCACATCACGGTCCTGCCCGCCGGTCTGGTCATCCCAGTTGCCCTTGAGAATAAACTCGTTGGTGGACCCGTGCGGCCCCCAGGGATTGTTGCCGGCGGGCACAACCGAAGTGGGCACGGTATTGCTCCCGTGGCAGTCACTGCAATACATGGTCTGGTTACCGACATTGCTGCTCCACGGCGCGAGCCAGGCATTGGCGCTGGCCTGCCGGATGCCGGGCGTGCGTCCGGTGTCGTCGATGACCGGGTGCCACGAGCGGTGGTTATTGGTGCTGAAGGCACTGCCCGCGCCGGAATCGGTGGTGGTCACCTCGCCCTTGTGAAACAGCGGCGCCTGGAATTCCGTGGCCTGGTTGGTGTACTGGGTCAGTCCGTTGGTGCCGAACGGCGTGCTGCCACCGGCAGTGTCCAGGTTCGGCCGGCTGCCGGTGGGAAAGGCATTGGTATCCGTATAGCCATAGTCGGAATGGCACTTCAGGCAGATCTGGTACTCGCGCGTCACCCAGCTGCTGGTAGCGGCGGTGCCGGCACCGGTGCCGCCATCACCCTGCTTGACCTGGTAGGTAGTCGGCAGGCCGGGAAAGGACGCACTGCCGTAAATCGGTTCAACACCCCAGGTCCCGCGCAAGGCGCCTGAGGCGATGTTGGAATGCACGGCGGCATGCTCATGGGTCGCCTGTGTAGTCGAACCTGTACCATTGAACAGTGAGTCTTTCATCAACCGGTGCGGATTGTGGCAATCGGTGCATTCCGCGTGGCGATTGATCAAGTCACCCTTGCCAAGCAGCAGCTGGCTCTCGGTGGTATCCGCGTTGTCGATATCGTGCACCTCGATGCCGGCCGGCTGGTCTGACGAGGTCAGCGGCATGTGGTATAACAGGCCGAAATCCGTCCGGATATCCTTCACATCGCCGCTGATGTTGTTCACCACGGACAGCGCGGCATGACACTGGTAGCAGGTCTCCTCGATGGCCGAGTCGCCACCGCTCTTGGGCGTCGCCAGGCTGTCCGTACCCTCGCGCAGCAGGCGCCGGCTGCCGTGCACCGAGTGCGTGTCGTGACAGTTAAGGCAGGCGGCCTGCCACACCGGCAGCGCGGGAGGGAACTCGCGCTCCGTAGCGGCACTTGCCGTGTAGGTTTCCTCGGCGCTGGTGGGCAAGGCATGCGCGGAGCTTTCCCAGCCGTCCTTGTCGTGACAGCCCAGGCACACGATGTCGGCAGCCGGGTCGAAATTCCCGCCTACCGGGATGGCCTGCTGGAAACGATTCAGGCGCAGGAACTTGATGATCTCTGCCGGATCGGTATCGCGGATGTGCGGATCATGACAGGTCGCGCACTGCAGCTGCGGCGTGCCGCCGCCACCGGTGGTTTCCAGCGGCACCAGTGGCCGGATGCCGGGTGCGCGCACACCGATGTAGGCGGCCGCGACCGGGTCGACCAGCTCGGTGTCCACCGCAGCGAGTCGTGAATCGTAGGTCAGCGAGATCGGATGGTCGTTGCGCAGATCGATGCCGAGATCACGGGTGAAGCCGGTGAATTCGCCCGCCCCGGCAGGCATGCTGCCATCGATGGCCGTACCGGTCATCGGGACCGAGACATTCTGCTGCCCGCCCAGCACGTTGACCGTGCCGATGGCGAGCGTACCGTCATGACAGGACAGGCACAGCTTGGAACTGCCGCCGGGCTGGTCGAGCTGCCCCATGATGTCCTCGGCATCCAGCGACGAGGAAGTGTAGACGGTATAGGTCTGGGTGGACAGCTGGCGATTCCAGAGCGGCGAACCCGGGAAGCTGCTGGCCCCGTGCGGGGTATGACAGAACACGCAGATCTCATCTTCCGACGTGGCCCTGACCGTGCCGCTGCCGCTCGCGGACAGATTGTGTTTGGTGCCGGCGACATCCGATATGCGCGAGGCACCGGCCAGGGTTGCCACCGCCAGCAGTAACAGTCCTGTCAACCATGCCTTCCGGTGCCGCACGCCTCAGCCCCCCAGGTATTGAAAGATCATCACGCGGCCGTTGTACATGTCCGCTACGAAGATACGTCCCTGCCGGTCGCCCCAGGCCCCCGCCGGCAGGAAGAACTGACCGATGGCCGCGCCGGTGCCGCCGATGGGCAGCAGGAATTCCCCGTCCCGGTTGAACACCAGCAGGTGGTCATAGTAGGACTCCACGAGATAGACATTACCGTCCGCGTCGACCGTGACCCCCTTGGGACGGGTCAGGTTGCCGACGTAGAGTCCACGCCTGCCGATGCTGCCAAGCGGATTGCCGTCCAGGTCCAGCATCTGCAGGCGTGCGTTCAGGGTATCGGTGACGTACAGCCTGCCGCCGGCCAGCGCGATATGCGTCGGCGCATTGAATTTTCCCGCTGCGGTGCCCTGACCTCCGAACTCGCGCACCAGGGCGCCCGTGGCATCGAATACCTTGACGGCATGCGCCCGGGTATCGACCACGAACACCTGGTGCGTGGCCGGGTCGAAAACAATACCCGTAGGCCGCTGCAGGACATCGCCACCGTAACTACCCAGCACTCGTCCGTCGGGATGCAGGCGCACGACCCGGTGCAGCGTGGCATCCGTAACCAGGATTTCGCCATCCGGTCCCTGCGTTACACCGACCGGATCCGCGAAACTCTCGCCGCGGTCCGCCTGGCTCCAGATGTGCAGCCTGCCCTGAAGAGCGTCGAATACGAACAGCGCCTGGCGCCCGGCATCGGTGACGTAGATACGTCCAGCATCATCGACCATGCCGGACTGCGGCCGGACCAGGACGCGAGGCATCTGCCGGTAGCCGTTGCCCAGCCCGACGATCCAGCGCAGCAGCTTTTCCCCGGCACCTGGTTCACTGCGTTCCGCGGGTCCGAAATTGTGCTCGCCGGTCAGCTGCCCGACATATTGATAGCGGGGCACCTCCGGCAGGTCCGGCCACAGGCGCGTCACTCCGGCATCGGCACCCGCGGGGTAAAAACGCATTTCCTTGGGCAACTCGGCGCAAGCTGTCAGAAACAGCAGCAGACCGGCAACGGCGAACCTGTTTGCAGGGATTAATTGCATGGCGGTACGACCCTCAGGATATCAACACTGGCACGGGCCGCATCGGCGACGTACATAAGGCCGTCGCTTTCCCAGAGTGAGGAAATCACCTGGAATCCGAGTCCGACGGGGTCGTTCGGCGCTCCCACCACAGCCTCCAGCTGCCCGCCACGGAACACCTTGATGGTACTGTCCCCGTTGTCGGCCACGAAGACCCTGTTGTGGCTGTCGATGGCAAGCGCACCCGGCGACTGCAGCTCATCCTTGCCGAAACCGTAGCGGTAGGTACCGTCGGGCGCCAGCGCGTGCACCTGGTGGCCGGAGCGGTCCGAGACGTACAGCTGATCCGGCCCGCTGGCCATGGCGGTGATACTCTCGAAGCGCGCCGTCGCGCCGGTACCGGTACCGATGCTGCGCGTTATGGTGCCGGCACGATTGAACACGAGGATATGCGTGGCCAGCTCGTCACCGACAAATATCTCGTCGCCGCCGATACTGGTCACCACGGCGACCGGCTGCGGCAGTTCCGTGTCATTGCGGAGAGTCTGGAAGGGGTTGCCGTCGGGATCGAACAGGATCACGGTAGCCGAGCCCGGCTCGGCCAGGTACACCGTGTAGGCACGGTCGACAAACAGTCCGGCACGGACATTCAGTTCCGGGACATTCGCCAGGATCGAGGCCGTCTGCGTGCCGCGATCGAAGCTGAAGATCACGCGCTGCCCGGCGTCGGCTATGTACAGGGTATTGGCGATCGCGGCGACCGCTACCGGCGTCGTCAACTGAAGATACTTCGTATTCGGTACCGGAGCACCCGCAACGCGCGCGGGCTTGACCAGGATATTCCCCGACAGGCTGGTCCATTTCTCCAGCGGCGCTTCCGCGGTGGCCGGGTCGCACTCGACAACCGCGGTGCGAGCACCCTGCGGCTGCGGCTGTTCCTTGCCCAGGCCCAGCAGACCGGTCGTGGTTGCGCAACCCTCCAGCAAATACAGTATGAGCATGGCTGCTAACAGCCGGGCGGGCAAGACTGTGGCGTCCGCATGTTTCATGGCTCACCAGTATCCAGGGCCCAGTGTCTGGTGACCACCGCGTATCCCGGTCGTGGTACCGGGTCGTGCTGAATGACACAAATCGCAGTTTTCGACCGACCAGGCGATTTGTCCGTTGTGGCAGGCACCGCAGAACTTTCCGTCGGTGATTTCCTGCATGGTCACATCGTTTGCACCGGCTTGCATTTCAAATCCCAGCTCACCGTGACAGACCCGGCACTGGTAACGGATTCGGTGAAACCAGTGCGGAAAGATGACCGGCCTTACACCCTCATTATCGGAGCGCCGGTTGAGCACGACATCGGCATATTCTGCGCGGCCAGCCTGCCCTGTCAATGCCAGGACGGCAAGCAGACACAGCATTGTCACTGTCCTGCAGGGGGCTGCATAGCTTTTCAGGATTGTCCACATTCGTTCAGGGCAAGCCGGTTGCCTCGCCTGCCTGCTCCTCCCACGGCACGGAGTGACAGCGATTGCATTCGGTCAGTGGAAACGCCACGGCACCATGGCAGACCCCGCAGTATTCCCCTTCAAGAATTTTCCCCATGGTGATCGGCGTTGCGCCCGCCTTGGACTTGAAGATGTGATCGTGGCAATTGCCGCAGTCCAGCCACTCGGTATGCGCCTTGTGGGGAAAACGTACGCGCGGTATGCTGCCCGTCTTGTTCAGCAGGATATCCGTCTCCAGTATCCGGACGGGTGCGTTCTGCTTGAGTTCGCTGCGTGGCCTGATATAGCCATTGCGCAAGGCCCTGATCCAGTCGACCTTGTTGCCGGCCGCGTCACCGGGCAGGCGACTGAGCGCATCGCCTGGATTCTGCAGGTACTGCAGCGCGGGATTGTCGGGATCATGCAGGTTATCGCCTGCGAGTGGATTCCAGCCCGCGGCGCGCGCCTCCATCCCGTGTTCCAGAAGGGTAAACAAGACGAGCAGGATACCTCCGCATCGTATTGTTATTGTCTGCACTGTTTTCAATGTCATCATCCGGGAATGTACACGCCCGCACTCCTGATGGCCTTGACGATTTCGCGCGTGGAATCTTCCAGTGTCTGGATTGCCCGCTCATAATCGCCCTTGCCCGCCTCGGCCTCGGCCCTGGTGCGCAAACCATCCGCGCTTTCCATGTAATTCCTTACCCGCGCATCCAGGCTGCTGTCGGCACCCATCTTCTCTTTCAACAATACCAGTACCAGCATGCGGTGGGTATCGTTCCGGTCGATCTCGTAATGGTACTCCTCCTCTCTGGACTCGAAATTCAGTGACCGTACCAGTGTATCCCCGCCGCGCAGATGTTCAATCCCGACCTTGGCCGCCACGTAGGCCTCGTCGAGCAGCCTTCTTCCTTCGTTGATCTTGCCCTCGCTGCGCAGCGTCCTCGCCTTGTCCAGCTTGCTGTTCACAATCGGGTAGAGCTCCGACTCGCTGCCCGGGCCCAGGGCCTTTTCCCGGCTGATCCTGTCATACGCCTCGCAGAGTGCGGTAATGCTGTCCAGTCGTGCATCGAAGTCGCGCTGATGCTTGTCGACCAGATTCTGGTCCTGTTCCAGCACACGAACCGCCTCGAACATGGTACCGGTCGCAAGGTTGAGCAGCCGGTTGGCCTCGGCCTGGTTGCCGGTATCGATGGCACTGCGCGCACCGGCCAGGTGATTCTGCGCCTCGATGCGCAACTTTATAGCAGGCTGGTTGCCGCTTGCCAATATCCTGTTCGCGGCCGACGACTTCTCGACCAGCGTTTCGACAGACTGTATACGATCGACTGAGGCCTGTTCGGCGGCGCGGCCCATGACCGCGATACAACACAGCAGGACACAGGCTGTGAACCTGACAAGGGTGAAGCTGTTTCCGGATTTCGTCATCATATCGATACCTTCCAGAGCGCCTGGCCGGCCGTTGCTCGCCAGACCGGACGCTCGCAAATCGGGTCAGAACACCAGGCCTGACATGCGCAACACACGTGCGAGTGTGTCAGTACCTTCCTCGAGCTTGCTGATCGCCGCACGCACATCACCATCCTGCACAAGGCCCTCCGCCTCCTCCCTTATTCTTGTGTTCTCTTCCACCGCCGCACGTATCTTTTCGAGTCCTTCCTGGTTGTCCGCCTTCTCCCTCTCCAGCATATCCACCAGCATCCGGTAACTCATGTTGCGCTGTTTCTCGTAGTTATATTCATCTTCCGACGTATTGAACTTCAGTTCATGGAGCAGCGTATCCCTGTGACGCGCCTTTGCCAGGGCCGTCTCCACGAGATCTGATGCGTGGGTAAGGTGCTCGATGGCATAGGTATAGTCATCGTTTCCCGCATATCGTTCCGCCTCGTTCAGCAGTCGGGTGACTTCCTGTGGATTCAGCAGGCCTGCGACGGCCTGATCCGGTTTCTCGTGCACGACACGCTGGAACGCCTCGGAGAAATCGAGTACACGCTTGCGCATATTCTCGTAGCGCGTCCGGTCTTCGCTGGCCTTGCGTCCCGTATCCACTACCCTGCGGGACACCGCCGTGATGGCGGCAAGCCCTTCGCTGGCATAGTTGCCGGCCGCCTCATTGTCACCGGTCGCAAAGCTTGCGTCCGCCAGCTGCCACAGTTCCTGCGCCCTGGTCAGGATATTCTTTGCCTCGTCGTCATCGCTGGCCGTAATCCGGCTGACCAGCTGGTCGCCGTGCACCAGTCGCCCGAGCAGTTGCAGCTTGCTGGACAGGGCACGCATGGCGGCCGGACCCGGGTCGCTCGTCTGCGCGTCGGCTGCCGCACCGGATACAGTCTGGCCCTGCATCCCCATGACAGCCGAGAGGACGGCCGCCAGCGGCCATCTGCGGATACGACTGTCCATCCGCGCGGGCATTTATGGTTGCTTCTCCGTCTTCGTCACCTGTCCCGACTTGTCCTTTGTCTGGGAATGGCAACGCCGGCACTCGGCCACCGGAAACGCGACCTTGCCATGACACACACCGCACTTTTCACCCAGCAGGATCGATGCCATGCTGATATTGTTGGCGCCCTTCTGCGGAATGAATATGGCCGGATGACAGTTGGAGCAATCCAGCCATTCAGTATGCTGCTTGTGCGGGTAGACGACGTTCGGCATGGAACCCTTCACCTCGCGCACGATATTGAGATCCATCACAATCGGTTCCACATCCGGATTGGTCCGGTCGTATCGCGGCGTGATCTTGCCGCCTTCCAGCGCCTTCACCCAGTCGACATAATTGCCGGAACTGCCGGACGGCAGGCTGCTGAATGAATCTTTCGGAGGCTGCAGCGTTTTTGCCCCCGCACCGGCGGGATCATGTATCCCGTCTGCCGTGGGCGGCGGATTGCGCTTGGACGGCGGCTTCATCAACCGGTTGAACGCATTCGGGTCCTGCGCGACAGCCACACCCGGACTCCAGGACAGGGCCACGCCCAGCAGAACCAGCACCCCTGCCAGGAGGCAGACACCCGCACGGGCGACAGGATTTTTCTGCCGGATGGTCATTGTTTCGCCCCCTTGACCGGCGGACCCACCAGTTTCTGCAGCGTACTCTCGTGTACCTGCGTCGGAGTGCCCGACTTGCCGGAATGACACAGGTCGCAGTTCTCGACCGACCAGGCAATGTTGCCGTCATGGCAAGCCCCGCAGTATTCACCCTCGATGATCTTCAGCATGTCTATATCATTGCCGCCAGCCTGGAACTTGAACCCCAGATCGGCATGACAGACCTTGCAGCGGAAGCGAATACGGTGAAACCAGTGCGGGAAGACCACCGGCCGCATGCCGGCTACGTCCGAATAGTTATTGATTACCACGTCGCCGTACTCCGCACGCGTATCCTGCACCCATACCAGCCCTGCCAGCAACATTACCATGGCAGCGAGCACCGCCATTCGAATCGTGCCTCGTGTTACGTGTGTCATCGATTATCGCTCCTCTGTAACGTGTGCTTGTCCGGCACTGCGCCTAGATATCACCAAACAACCTGCGAACCTGGAACAGGAAGAACGTCTGCTGTTCGTCCCGTATTTCCGACAGCCGGCCTATCGCCCTCAGTTGCAGACGACCGATGGTGTACTCGATCCGGTTGTCCCACCGCATATCCTCACGCCCGTCGAGGTCATCTGGCTCAACCAGCAGCGGCAGGTAGGAATCACTGATGAAGCGCAGCGTGGAACGGAAGGTAAGGCGTGGCACGCCGAACAGCATTCTCTCGAAATAGGTGATATCGGCGGTTGCCGTCGGCAACCATTCGCCGTCGCCCTGATTCGAGCCGGCGACCGGACTACGCATGCTGCTACGCGTAGCCTGTATGGTCAGGTTCCCCGAAAGCGTCGAGGTCGAGGCGAGCCGGTGATCCAGCGAGGCCTGCAGGTTGGCCAGCTGGAAATCGCCTTCCACCTCGGCAGCGCGATCGCCGCTGGCCCAGGTGCGGGTATCACTCAGCGAGGCACGGACCAGTTGGCTGGTTTCAGTACCGCGACTGTGCCATGACGCGGACAACTGGCTCAGCAGGCGCTGGGAGTAGAAATCGTCCGACTCGGCCACCACGCCTACACTCTGCGTTGCGTTGAACAGCACCGACGCGGCGCGGCCCGTGGGCATGGTTTTTCTCAGGTTATAACCGGTCTGTGCACCCGCGCTCTGTAGCGACCCCTGAGCGTCAGTATTGTTGCGCAGGTCGGTCTGTGCGAACCAGCCGGCATCGAAACTGCCGACCTTGAACTGCTCCGATGTGTAATTTGCCGTTGCCGTCTGGAAAGTCAGCACCTCGCTGCTGGTATCGCCTTCGATACCGGTCACACCGGCAC
>JBATJF010000302.1:0-11897 GCA_049668345.1 Gammaproteobacteria bacterium | reverse complement strand
TATGAACAGGAGAAACGCTATATCCGGCGTGACGGTGTCATCATCACCGGGCGGGCACGTGCCGGTCTGGTGCGGGATGCGCACGGCAATCCGCTGATGCTGGTAGGAGAAGTCGAGGATACCAGCCAGCGCGAACACGCGGAGCGGATGTTCCGGCTGGTCGTCGAGTCGGCGCCCAATGCCATCGTCATGGTGGACGCGGAAAGCCGGATTGTGCTGGTTAATTCACAGACGGAAAAATACTTCGGCTACCAGCGGGACGAGATGCTGGGAAAACCCGTCGAGATGTTGATACCCGAACGCCATCGCGAGAACCATCCGGATCACGTCAGGAGCTTCAGGGCGGAAAATCGTGCCCGCCCCATGGGGCTGGGGCGCAACCTGTACGGCCTGCGCAAGGACGGCAGCGAGTTTCCCATCGAGGTCGGCCTCAGTCCGGTCGAAACGGGCCAGGAACTGCTCATCCTGAGCGCCATCGTCGACATTTCCGAGCGTATACGCAGCGGCCGCGAGTTGCAGCGCATGCGTACCTATCTCAAAAACATTATCGATTCCATGCCCTCGGTACTGGTCGGAGTGGACAAGAAAGGCCGGGTCACCGAATGGAACCAGAGTGCCGAAACGGCCACCGGCGTGCCAACCGACAGTGCCATCGGTCAGTCTTTCAGCAAGCTGTTCCCCGAGCTCGAATCGCAATTCAATAATATGCGGGAGGCGATCCGCATGCATACCCCGCTGCGAATGGAACGCCTGATAACGGAGAAGAACGGTGAACCAAGCTATGCTGACGTCATGGTCTACCCCTTGCTGGCAGACGGGTCGGCCGGCGCAGTGATCCGGATCGATGACATCACCAGCCGGGTGCGTATCGAGCAGATGATGGTGCAGACGGAAAAGATGATGTCCGTAGGCGGGCTTGCCGCCGGGATGGCGCACGAGATCAACAACCCCCTGAGCGGCGTATTGCAAAGCAGCCAGAACATCCTGCGCCGGCTCTCGCCCGACCTGGAAGCCAATCGGCGTACCGCCGAGGCGCTGGGTATTGACCTGGAACGGATGTATCGTTATCTGGAAGAACGAGGCATCCTCGAATTCGTGAACACCATCCAGCAGTCCGCCAGCCGCGCCAGCCATATCGTTGCCGATATGCTGGCCTACAGTCGCAGCACCACCACCGACTTCCAGCCGGCGCGTGTTGAGGACATGCTGGATACCGTGGTGCGCCTGGCCGCCAGCGACTACGATCTGAAGAAAAAATATGATTTCAAGCAGGTCGAGATCGTGCATGACCTGGACCCGGAACTCGAAACCCTGGTCTGCGACCATACGGAGATTGAACAGGTGCTGCTCAACCTGGTCAAGAATGCCGCCCAGGCCATGGCCGAGGGTGGCACTCCCCCCCCGCACCGTATTATCCTGCGTACCCGCAGGGAGGGCGAATACGGACGCATCGAGGTGCAGGACAACGGTCCCGGCATTGACAAGCAGACTCAGCGCCGGGTATTCGAACCATTCTTTACCACCAAGGCGGTGGGAGTGGGAACCGGCCTGGGACTCTCCGTGTCCTATTTCATCATTACCGACCAGCACAAGGGCACGATAGACGTCTCTTCGACCCCCGGGAATGGCGCCTGTTTTACCATTCGCCTGCCGCTGCAGGGGAGGCCTCCTTCTTGAGTCCACGGGTACTGATAGTGGATGATGAACCGTCTATCGTCACCGGACTGCGCGTCTTTCTGGAGGATGAGGGCATGCAGGTGGGCATCGCGGGTTCCGGTGAAGAGGCCGTTGACATCGCACGCAATGATTGCAGCTACGATGTGTGCATCATGGATATACGGCTGCCCGGCATGAACGGCGACACCGCGATTCGTGCCCTGCATGACATTTGCCCCCACCTCAAGTTCATCATCCATACCGGTTCGGCAGAGTACAGCATTCCGGATGATCTGCGCGCAATGGGAATTGACGAAAGGCTGTTTTTCGCCAAACCGGTGATGGACATGACACCGCTGTCGGAAACGATAGCCGCGCTGGCAATCGGCAGGGTCTAGCCTATGGACAACACCATGACCGCACCAGCCAGAATCCTCACCATCGAGGACGAGCCGCCGGTCCGTAACGGTATTGTCGCCTACCTCGAGGACAGCGGCTTTACCATGCTGGAAGCCATTGACGGCCCCACCGGCCTGGAGATTTTCCGGCGTGAACACCCGGATGTGGTGTTATGCGACCTGCGCCTGCCGGGCATGGATGGCCTGGAGGTCCTGTCAACCATCACCGCCGAGTCACCGGAAACGCCGGTGATCGTGGTCTCGGGTGTCAGCCTGCTCAATGACGCCATACAGGCACTCAAGCGCGGCGCATGGGACTATGTCACCAAGCCCATTCATGATATGGCGGTGCTGGAAAGCGCTGTACAACGGGTAATCGTGCATGCGGAACTTCTGCGCCAGAACCGGGAATACCGTGAACACCTGGAAAAGCTGAACCGGGAGCTGACCCACACCCTGGAGCAGCTGCAGGACGATGAAGAGGCCGGGCGCAAGATCCAGTTCCAGTTACTGCCGGAAGACAACATCAGCTTCGACAGCTACACCTTCCGGCGTCGCCTGTACCCGTCCATGTATCTCAGCGGGGACTTTGTCGACTACTTCTCCATCGATGCCGGACATGTCGGCTTCTACATGGCGGATGTCTCCGGTCATGGCGCGGCCTCGGCATTCGTGACCGTGATGCTGAGAACACTGGTGATCCAGTACCGTGATGCGTTATGGCAGTCAGGTGACGATACCATCCTGCACCCGCAGCGTACCCTGCAGCGTCTGAACCGTGAGATGTGCCGCCAGAACCTGGATCAGCACCTCACCCTGTTCTTCGGGATCATTGATCTGGAGCAGCACACCCTGCACTACTGCAACGGGGGGCAATTCCCCTACCCGCTACTGTACGACGGGCGCGAGGTCCGTACACTCGAATGCCCGGGACGGCCACTCGGACTGTTTGAGGGTGCGGAATTCAGGGTCACGCAGTGCGACCTGCCGATGGAATGCGTACTGGTACTGGTATCTGACGGGATTCTGGAACTGATGTCTGAAGACACCATGCTGAAAAGATACGCTGCCCTGCTATCGGGTACGCAAGCGACTGAACCGCTTCTGGACGAGATGACGGCCGGCCTCGATGTCCTGGCAGACAAGCACCTGCCGGATGACATTGCCTTCCTGGTGATCAACAGGCGTCGAGACCATGGATAACGGCAACATCCTGCATGCCTGCCACGATGACGTTCATGTGCTGCGTTTTATAGGGGATATCCGCTATACCCTGAGTCCCTCCCTCGAACGCTTTCTGGATGGGATTTTTGCAGGTCCGAAACCGGCAGCTTTTATCATCGATCTCACAGAAACCGACAGCATCGACAGCACCAATCTCGGCCTGCTCGCCCGTATCGCCAACCGGATGCAGGCACTCCGCGCCCCGCGAGTTACCGTCGTGTCGAACCGCGCCGACATCAATTCCGTACTGACCAGCATGGCCCTGGATGAAGTTTTTGATATCGTCGAGGATACCGGCCCGGCGAGAGGTGTATCAAAGGAGGTGCCACAGGAGAACGCCGACAGGGAGACCCTGGCGCGCACCCTGATTGATTCACACCGTGCGCTGATGGATCTCAGTGAGCACAACAGGGAAATGTTCCAGGACGTGGTTGCCACCCTGGAGAAGAACGGCCGCAGAGGCTGAATTGTCTGCCGGACCAGAGCATACGACTGAATAAACCGGCCAGACTGGATGACATTTTCGTTCGGGTTCGCCCTGCTTCTCAGACATTCCATCTGTCGCCCCTGTCGACCGAACAACGTCGAGCGCAGTCTCGTTCCGGCCGCAAGGTGCAATCGGCTGATACATAAGCACCCACTGCTGTCCCACATACATTGACTGGTTCTTTCCCAAATCGAGAGGGTGGATTACCGCTGCAGGGCCGAATTCATTCGGCCAACAGCCTGTTGCCATTGCCGGTTAGCGAATGGTCGAATGAATTCGACCCTACGGTCTGATTTCATAACGATGAAACACCGTTGGTCATTCTTCTTTACGTCAAGTGACCGGGATCAAGTCACGGCACGCAGCCGACGAGGTGACAGCCATGGAACAGCCCCCTGCTGCAGGACTCAATTCGGAGCTGTGACATCCAGCGGCCTGATATCCGCCACCCAGGGCTCATGGCGCGCACCGACGTTCAGCACCACGGCGTAACGCGGCAGTTTCACGGTATCTTCAGCCTGCTGTTCACGATTCTGCACGTCTCCACCGAGTGCGGATTGCAGGCCTGCGCGCTGTTGCAGGGGCACATGTATCCGGTCGCCGAGAAGCTGCAAGGTTCCTGTTACCCGCGGGCGGTCACCGTTTTCCACTGACGACCGCGCAGACTCCGTCCACATATCAATCTCGGCACGGGCAATCAGGTAACGCGTGGCATCCGGATAACGCTCCCGCAACACAGCCGCATCCGTCCCCGCATCCACGGCGACCAGTCGCGAGGAACTCTGCCGCATCCGCTGCAGCGACTGTTGCCGGTATCCCTGTTGCTGCAATGTCGACTCGCCTGACCGGATCTTCTCCTCGAGGCCGGCGAGCTCCGTCTCGCTATCCGCGAGCGCAGCCTGCCAGGCCGGCCCGTCAAATTCGAGCACGACCCAGGCCTGCCGGGGCAAGGCCTGTTTGCCAGTCTCATACTCCGCCGCGTCTGCCGTGTCATGGCGTTCCGGCCGAAATCCCAGCGTGCGCAGCTTCCGTTCATCCAGCCAGTCGGGTGAATAGCTGCCCCCATACAGGGTAAGCTGCAGTGCCAGTCCGCTATTCTCCTCGGCACGCACGAAACTGTCATAGAGCGGCAGTTCCCGCTCGGTGAGCAACAGGCTTGCCTCCGGCTGCCCCGCCCGGTTCCATGCCACACCACCCAGCACCGCGAGGTTCACCACGACCAGCAGCACCAGCGCGCCTAACAAGCCCGCCCGTCTCATGCGCGCGCCTCCACGGTCCTGCCCCGCATGCGCCGCAACACCAGCAGCAGCAAAATGGCCACCAGTCCGAGCAGCAGGAAGAACAGGTATTTCGGCATCCAGTCCCACCACCAGTCGAACAGCCTGGTGTAGAGATAGAGCACGAAGAACGTGCTGCCCAGGTTCACCACGCCCGGCCAGTGGCGGCGAATGCCGAGCCATATCGCCAGCCCCGCCACCACGAATCCGGATACCTGGTAGAGGTTTTCGATGGTGCCGTTGGCGAGCGGCAGATAGCTGATCTGTCCCCAGTTCGCCAGGACCAGGATGGCAATGAATACCACCAGCAAGCCATAGACACGGTAGAGCGCCGCAAAATTCCGCGTTCGCTCCCGGCCGCACCAGCCGAACGCGAACATCAACACCCCTGCCAGGATGAAGTTCTCGGGACGTTCTCCGAAAGACAACCAGTAGCAGCCGCTCCAGGTACCCACGGTCGCCGACAGCCAGGCCATCAGGCTGGTCAGCCCCGCGACCAGCAACAGGCGCAGTTCGTACGCGTAGGCCAGCAGCAGCGCAAACGCCGCCCACGCAAGCAAGGCATGCTGGCTGGGCGTAATATTGAAAATCTTTCCGAGGACCGACACATTCAGCACGAAGCAGGCAACTGCCACCAAGCCGATCAGCGAGGCGAAATACAGACTGCGCTCGCGGCGTGCCGCAACCTCGACTCCCAGCGTGGCGAGCAGCGGCGCTGTCAGCAGCAGCGTGACCTGCACCGGCGTGCTCAGTTCGCCCCAGAAGCGATAGAAAAAGAAGAATACGGCGGCCGAGAACGCCAGCGCCCCGAACAGCGAGGCCAGCCGCATACCCCAGGACAGCCGCTTCTGATCACGACTGATGTCGACATCGAAGTCGGCCGCGAGCTGCTGCAGCAGCCCCGCATGAAAGGCACCGAGCCGCTCCCGGCTGGCAGCAGGCAGACTGAGCACGCCCTCGCGTTCCAGCACTTCCAGCTCTTGCTGAAAGGCACGGATCCGGTCGGTGCGCGCCTGCGCTTCGTCCTTGTTCATGCGGCTATTCTAATCAGTTACACAAGACGTACGATGCACTGTCTGCTCAAGGCGCTGACAGCGTCGGGCGAACAAAATGGTCAGCATCCGGTACGGATGACTGACCGGAATCCATCTCACCTGTCAGCGGGCTGCTGGACGAGCAGTGCCAGCAGTACACCTCTGACCCGCCGCCATTACCCCCTGGCCCCATGGGTAAAGCCACACCCCGCCCACACAATTCAATAAAGCATTATACATTTGTTTAATTTTGCTATACTTTTGGCCATCTAGAGCCGATAAGTTAAACAAACGTTTAATTGCCGAGCCGATCCATGTCCGAGCATATCAAGACTTTAATCAATCAGCTGGTTGCCGCCGCCAGGACTCGCGGCCTGTCCCAGGCCAGGCTGGCGGAGCTGGCCGGCCTGACGGCCGTGGGCCTGAGCAAGGCCAAGCGCCGCGGGGATATTCGCGCCTCCTCGCTGGAGGAACTCGCCGCACAACTGGACCTCGAAGTGGCGCTCGTGCCGCGACGTTCCAGGGAAAGGGCCGCCGAGGCCATCAAGGCCGGGGCCTTCTTCCGCACTGCCGGTGACCCGGAAGACAGGGAGGACTAGGCATGGCGCGCAACCAGCATGCCGTGATCTGGACCCGACTGTCCGGGATACCCGGGAAAATGGGCCACCTGGTGTTATCCGGTGAGCAGGCCGACTTTACCTACACCAGGGAATACCTCGCCTCCGGCGGTCCGGGATTCTGCCTGCTGGGCGACGGTGCCATCTGGGGAACCGACACCGTCACCTACCCCGTCAGCGAACGGATACCGGTGTTTCCCCGCCTGCTAAGCCTGATTCCGGGCAACAACCCGCGCAACCTGCAGCGCCGGCATTACCTCGACATCCTGCGCACCCGCTCGGGAAAGGAACCACCACCCGGCATGGAAACGGAATGGCAGTTACTTATGCTGGGCGGGCATGGCGGTATCGGGCACGTCGATGTGTTCCCGGACGACATCGTTGCCGAGCACTGGTATCGCAGCACCAGCGATCCTCACAAGACCGTTGCCACGGCCAGACCCTCCAGCCGTCGCTCCCAGCTCTGGCGTATGCTCAAACACGATGTGCTGGATGAAAACATCGACTTCGATGCGCAACTGATCGAGGCGACACTCGGGCCAACGCCATCGGTAGGCGGCATGATCCCGAAGCTGCTGGTATCGATGGTGCCGGGCAGCGGAGAACCCGATTTTTATCCGCCCGGGACAAGGGATAAAAGCGATGTGGTGCTGAAAATCGAGCCCCCGGAATATGCCGGCCTGCTGGATCTTGAAGCCTTGTGCCTGGACATCCATCGCGAGGCCGGCTTCGAGGTGCCGGCCTGGCATCGCTACGACGATGAGGGGCTGCATTTCCTGGCGGTCGAGCGCTTTGACCGGGTGGATGGCAAGCCGATTCCGATGGAATCCCTGTTCTCGGTGATTGCGACCGGCAACCACCGTTTTCGCGAGACCGGCGATATTCTGCTGAACGAACTGGGCGACGTCATTGCACGCCTGGGTCAGGTTGCCGCACTGAAAGCGGATACGGGAGAGCAGCTGTACCGCCGGTTCCTGATGGCACTGCTGACCGGGAATGGCGACCTGCACCTGGATAATATTTCGTTGCTGGGCGGGCTGCCTGACTGCCGGCTGGCACCTGTCTATGACCCGGCACCCATGCGGGCCTGGCCACGCCATAACCTGATCAGCGCGATACCTTTCGAGCCCGCCGGATTTGCAGATCACGGGGCTTGCTATGTGGATCTTGGCCGATCCTTTGGTCTGGCGGCAGACAGGGTCAAGCAGTGTCTCGATGCTGCGTTCGATGCAACCGCGTCCTATCGCGAGCGCGTCATGGACCTGGACCGGGTACCCATACAGCAGCGCAGGCAACTGGCGGAGATTGTGCAAAAGGAACGTGTTCTGCTGGAAAGGCACCGTCAGTAGCCTGCACTACCGAAACCGGGACGGGAATGACGGCTATGGGGGGCCGACCACGTCCCTGGAGCATGTCGAGATCGGGAGACTGGTTGCAATCAGCGCCACGATTCCCACAATGACAACCATGGCCAGGCTGTTGACGAGCAGCTTCGAGGGCTGTGAATTCATGGCATGTCCGTACATGTTCAGTCTGGTGCAGATATAGCCGGAAATCCGGCCAAGCGTGCCAGCAGCGGGAAGCCCCGCCCCTGGCTGACACGCCGTCTCGGACCGGTCACCCTGTTTGAATTTACACCATCGGCCTGACACGGATCAGCGGGGGACTAAAGAACGATGAATACGGGTTGCTTGCGCGTACATGTTTTCATTGTGGCCGTACTCGCCGTCACGGCCTGTGCAAGCCAGGGGATGCAGGTCATGAAGCCGCATCACACGGAAAACGGCTTTATCAATCCCCAGGATAGCGAAACCACCGGCCTGCTGGATTTCCTGAAATGGCGCTGGCAACGGCTGGGCAAGACGATCCCCGGACGCGATGCCTATGATTTCCCGCGCGCCGAACCGGACATTGCCTTTCTCCGGCACAACCGCTCCGCCACCACCGCGACCTGGATCGGTCACGCGACCCTGCTGGTGCAAATGGATGGCTTCAACATACTCACCGACCCGCAGTTCTCGCAGCGCGCCTCGCCCGTGCAATGGGCAGGCCCGCAGCGGGTAGTTGTGCCGGGGATCAGCCTGTCAGACCTGCCGGCCATCGATTACGTGGTGATCTCCCACGATCACTATGACTCGCTGGATGCGGCTTCCATCCGCGGCCTGTTCGAGCGGCCCGGGGGCGAGCTGACGACCTTTGTCGTGCCGTTGAAACTCGGGGACTGGCTGCGGGATCTTGGCATCACGCGGGTGGTGGAACTGGACTGGTGGGAATCGTACCGGCAGCCAGGCATCAGCCTGACCGCCGTGCCGGCCCAGCACTGGAGCAAACGTACGCCCTTCGCAACCAATACCACCCTGTGGGCCGGCTGGGCCATCCGCTCGGCAAGGTTCAATTTCTTTTTTTGCGGCGATTCCGGTTATTACCAGCCCATGTTCCGGGAGATCGGCGACCGTCTGGGGCCCTTCGACCTGGCGGCCATCCCCATCGGCGCCTATGAACCGCGCTGGTTCATGAAAGGCAAGCACCTCAACCCGGAAGAGGCGGTGAACGTACATCAGGACATCAGGGCCGGACAATCCATCGCCATTCACTGGGGCACCTTCATCCTCACCGACGAACCGCTGGATGAACCACCACAGCGGCTGCGGCAGGCCTTGCGGAAGCACCACCTGCCCGACGATGTGTTCCTGGTGCCCAGGCACGGGGAAACCGTGCAATTTTAATTTTTCGGGATGTCACACTTTTTCTGAAGTATCGCTACGGGTGGACTACAATCCTTCACCCGTCGACGGGTGCAAACCGTGCAGAGCAAGATTCTCATGAAACGACACCGCTTGCCCCCTGTTGCCTGGTCTATTCCTGCTGCTGGGTGACCGCAGCGACGACCGCGGGTATGGCAGTCAGCAGGAATGCGTGCACGATCGGCCGCGGGCCGTGAGCGGCATCCTGAAACGGGCTGCAGTGCATCTGCATGTCATGGTCATACACTGCGCCTGCAACCGCGCGTCCGGCTTGCCGGGCTGCCGATTATGTGTCTGTTGACGCCTGGGTTATTATCCGCCCTGTCTTGAATTGACGCGCAACTGGACGGCCCGCGTCCGGGCTTATGGCGCAGTGCATAGAGCCGGATTTGTGCAACACAACACCGCTACCGACAACCACTGACTCGTAAAATCCGTTGCACCAACAGGGAGGTAATGCATGATGTGCCTGACAACGCGGGTACTGCTGGCCAGCGCGGGCAGCGTCTTTCCGCTGGCTGCTTTCGCCGCCGACACCGGTCACTCGCAGGTCCTCGACCTGACAACGCACTGGGCCGGCTTCGCCGCGCTGGCCGTGTTCTTCATTGCCTACAGCCTGGTCATTGCCGAGGAAACGCTGCACCTGCGCAAGTCCAAGCCGGTCATGGTCGCGGCCGGTATCATCTGGACCCTGGTGGCCGTCGTCTATGCCCAGCACGGCGACACGCATACGGCCGAGGCCGCGGTGCGTCACAACCTGCTTGAGTTCGCCGAGCTGTTCCTGTTCCTGCTGGCGGCGATGACCTACATCAATGCCATGGACGAACGCGGCGTATTCGACGTGCTGCGCGTGAAGCTGGTCTCGCAGGGCTATTCGCTGCGCACCATCTTCTGGATTACCGGTGCACTGGCCTTCATGATGTCCCCGATCGCCGACAATCTGACCACTGCCCTGCTGCTCGCCACGGTGGCCATCGCCGTCGGCGGTGACAACACGAAATTTGTCGGCGTGGCCTGTATCAACATCGTGGTTGCCGCAAATGCCGGCGGCGCCTTCTCACCCTTCGGCGACATCACCACGCTCATGGTCTGGCAGAAAGGCATCGTCGAATTCCAGCAGTTCTTCATGCTGTTCCTCCCCTCCCTGGTCAACTGGCTGATACCGGCCTTTATCATGAGCCTGGTCATCAGCAAGGGAGCGCCCGATCCGATCACCGAACAGGCGACCCTGCACCACGGCGCCTGGGTCATCGTCGGTCTGTTCCTCGTCACCATCACCATGGCGGTCAGTGCCCACAACTTCCTGCACCTGCCACCGGTGATGGGCATGATGACCGGCCTGGGCCTGTTGAAGCTCTATGGCTACTACCTCAAGCGGCGCAATCATTTCTTCCCGGAACCGGCCGAGGAAGACCTCGGTGACACGGCGCTGACCATGGAGAGCGTGGAACCCCCGCGGCATGACGGTGACGCGGCCAGGCAGTACAACATCTTCAAGTCGCTGGAACGGGCCGAGTGGGATACGCTGATGTTTTTCTACGGCATCATCCTGTGCGTCGGCGGACTCGGCACCATGGGTTACCTGACGCTGGGCTCGGAACTGATGTACGGCGACCTCGGCGCCACCAGGGCGAACATCCTGGTCGGCTTCCTGTCCGCGCTGATCGACAACATCCCGGTGATGTTCGCGGTACTCGCCATGCTGCCCGACATGGATCTGGGCCAGTGGCTGCTGGTTACGCTGACCGCCGGCGTCGGCGGCTCGATGCTGTCAGTGGGCTCCGCCGCTGGCGTAGCGGTCATGGGACAGGCACGCGGGGTCTACACCTTTTTCTCGCACCTGAAGTGGAGCTGGGCGATCCTGCTCGGTTACGCGGCGAGCATCTGGGTGCATTTCCTGGTCAATGGCAGCACATTCGGCTGAGCGTGCCCGGTGTCGGCATGCCGGAGCGGCGGCGCCTGCGACCTCCCGTCAATCCCGGCACCCTTCACCCAACATCACCCGTTGGCCATGAAACCGGGCACAGCCCGGCGTTATCGAGATTATTTATTTATATGTATTTTCAATTAGTTGCATGATATTTTCTAAAATTACCTGGCGATTTTGACACACACAGGGGTAGCGATACGAGCCCACGCAGACCACGCTACAATCGACCGGGCAGTCGCGAAGCCTGCCCTCCGGTACGCACGGTAAACTCCAGCCTGTATGGCATAATCATGCGTCGCTGATGACGTAAAAAATCAGAAGGTATTGATGTGAAACACACGACCAGGCTTGCCACCCTGCTGTTCGGCCTCTGGCTCGGCCTCTCCGGACACCTGGAGGCGCTGTTGCTGTTCCTCGGCGCCCTGTCCACGGCCGTGGTCGTCGCGATCGCCTGGCGCATGGACCGTGTTGACCTGGAACGGCATGCTGCCCATGTGCCGCTGCGCCTGCTGCGTTTCTGGGTCTACCTG
>JBATJF010000301.1:0-5996 GCA_049668345.1 Gammaproteobacteria bacterium | reverse complement strand
GTCTGCACCAGGCTGCCCTGGCTGAAGAGTTTTTCGGTTGCGACCACGCGCACACCGGTACCGGTCATCAGGCCCGAGTTGAGCACGGTATCCTCGGACGACTGCGCGCCGGCCTGTCCGTTGTTCTGGTAAAGCAGGTCCTCGAACACCGCACGACTGCGCTTGAAGCCGGTGGTATTGACGTTGGCCAGGTTATTGGCCGTCACCGCCATACGTGTCTGCTGTGCCTCGAGTCCTGTTTTTGCAATCCACAATGCCTGATCCATCTCGCTCTCCTTGTGCTGGCACCCGGCGTTTCATCCGGCTACCGGTATCCCGTTATTCCATGCGCAGCAGTTGCGATGCCGCGCGGTCATTTTCCTCGGCATTGGCCATGACCTTGACCTGCGTCTCGTACTGGCGTGCCAGCTGAATCATGCTGACCATCGCCTCGATGGTGTTGACGTTACTTGATTCCAGCGCACCTGCCTGAACGGTCACGGCACCATCGGCGACTGCCGGTTCACGGTTCTTCATGTGCATCAGGCCGTCCGACCCCTTTTCCATGTCGTCGAATGACGGGTTGACCAGCTTGATGCGGTCCACCACGGACACCGTGTTGGCGGCCGCACCGACCGGCCGGATCGATATGGTGCCGTCCCCGGCAATCTCGACCGATTCAAAGGGTGGAACCGCGATGGGGCTTCCGTTTCCCATCACGACATGTCCGGCGCCCGTCCTGAGCAACCCGAGGCTGTCCACCCGTAAATCTCCAGCCCGGGTATAGGCTTCATTGCCATCCGGTCCCTGTACTGCGAGCCAGCCGTTGCCGTTGACCGCGATATCCATATCGCGCCCGGTGCTGGCCGCCGGGCCTGGCGTGAAATCCACGCCCATCCCGTTCGCCACGCCATAGACGCGGCTGGCATGACCGGGACCGTACACGGGCAGACTGCGGAACGATTCCAGGTCGGCACGGAAACCGGTGGTGCTGGCATTGGCCAGGTTCTGTGCATTCACGGCCTGTGCCTGCATGGTTTCCCTGGCGCCACTCATCGCGACATACAGCAATTTGTCCATGATCAGTCCCTTCCCCTATACGAGTCCTGGCTAGCGGCCGATGTTGATCACGGTCTGTGTCAACGTGTCAGCGGCCGAGATGACCTGCGCGTTGGCCTGGAAACTGCGCTGCGCGGTTATCAGGTTGACCAGTTCCTCGGTAATCTCGACGTTGGAGCTTTCCAGCGCGCCCGATTGCAGGAAACCGAAATTGCCGGCGCCGGGCTCACCCAGGAGGCGGTCACCGGCCTGGTAGCTTTCACCCCAGGTGCTGTCGCCCAGCGGGGTCAGGCCCTGCGGGTTGGGAAAGTTGGCCAGCGCCACCTTGCCCAGCGCAGACGACTGCCCGTTGCTGAAGCGCGCCAGAATCACCCCGCTCTCGTCGATGTCGAGACCACTCAGGCGGCCGGTGGTGAAGCCATCCTGGAACAGGGAGTTGACGGCGAAGCTACTGCCGTACTGTGTGGTACCGGTGAAATCGAAATCGACATCCATGATGGCCGCGCCATTGCCCGGATCGTAGGTGCCGAAATTGAGCGGTTGCGGCGAAGACAGCTGACCGAGGCTGTCGAAGGTCAGGGTTTGCACAGTCGTGCTCTGCGCGGCATCACCATCGGTGATCACGCGCACGTCCCAGGTACGCGTGACTGTGTCGATCTTTCTGAAAAACAACGATGAGGTATGCGGCTGCCCCACGCTGTCATAGGTCGTCATCGAGGTCGAATAGTTGTACGTCGTCGCATCAGTCGGATCGATAGCGCCCGCACCCAGCTGCAGTGAACCTGCCTCCAGATTGAGCGAGATGTCCGCGGTCGATGTCGGATTGGGCGGGGTATTCGATGCAATCAGCTGCAGATCGCTCAATGCCGCGGTGCTGAACGCTGTACCTGTCGTACCCAGTGCCGGGTAGGCCTGCAGGCGCTGGCCGGAGACATTCACGACATAGCCGTCACGGTCCACCTGGAAGGCACCGGCACGGCTGTAGACATTCGAGCCCTGGTCGTCCAGTACGAAAAATCCCTCGCCGTTGACCGCCAGATCCAGGGCATTGCCGGTAAAATCGATATTACCCTGGTTGAAAAGTGCCGAGACCGATGCCAGGCGCACGCCCGCGCCGGTTTCCAGCGATCCGATACTGCCGAATGCCGTTGCATAGACGTCGGTAAACTCGGTGCGCGACTGCTTGAAACCCGTGGTGTTGGCATTGGCGATATTATTCGCCGTGACATCCAGCGATGCCTGCGCTGCGTTCAGTCCACTTAATGCAATTCGAAATGACATGGTATTTCTCCTGTTCCTGCTAGCTTATCTGCCTGATATCCGAAAAACTCACATTACCGAGGCGGGTCAATTCGAGCGTCAGGGGCTTGCCTGCTGCAGGCAGCGAAACGCTCTGCACTGTGTCAGCGAGCATGACGTCGTACGCTTCGTTCCTGCCGCCGCTGATCGCCTCTGCACGGATCTCGTAACGACCTGGAGGGGCGGCCGAGCCATCCGTGGCAAGGCCGTCCCAGTTAAAAGCCACCATCCCTGGTGACTGATTACCCAGACTGACATTCCTTATCAGCTGTCCGGATAAATCGTAGATACCGATGTTCAGGTTGGTGACCGCATTGGGCAGATCCACGGCACCGCCGATGGCACCACCCGTTTCAAGCGCACCCTGGCTGCCGGGTATCAGCACCTGACGTCCCAGCACCGCCGCAGCCTGCAGCGACTGGTTCGAAACCAGCGAGCCGGACAGGTTCTGCATCTCCGTTTTGATGTCCTCAATACCGTTCACGGTGCCGAATTGCGCCAGCTGCCCCATGAACTCGCCGTTTTCCATCGGCTTCATCGGGTCCTGGTTTTTAAGCTGCGTGGTCATGAGCTTGAGGAAATCCTCCTGACCCAGTTCGGTCTTCCTGGCACCGCTCTGTGCCGTGCGGGACAGGCCCAGCTCCTCGTAAATGGCAGTATCCTGAATGCTGTTCATGTGCTTGCCTCGTTATTCATTCGTGCGTCGGCTACTGGCCGAGTCGCAGGGTTTCCAGCAGCAACTGCTTGGAGGTCATGGCCACCTCGACGTTGCTCTGGTAGGAGCGCGATGCGGAAATCATGTTGGCCATTTCCTCGATCATATTGACGTTGGACAGGTACACGTAGCCATCGGCGTCGGCCTGTGGATGCTGCGGGCTGTACTCACGGTTGATCGGCGCCTGGCTCTCCACCACGCCGGTCACCTGCACCGGCACGGAGCTGTTGTCGCCTTTCATGGCATCCATGATCGCAGCAAACACCGGCTGGCGTGCATGGTATGCACCTTGCTCGCTGCCGCTGACCACCTCGGCATTGGCCATGTTGCTGGCCACGGTATTGAGGCGCACGGTCTGCGCACTCATGCCGGAACCGGCGACATCAAAGATTCTGAACAGTCCCATCGCTTATTCTCCCTTGATGGCAGTCATCAGTCCGCTGACCTTGCCGCTCAGAAAACGCAGGCTGGTACGGTAGCGCACGGCATTCTCGGCAAACTTGGTCTGCTCGATCTGCGTATCCACGGTATTGCCGTCGAGCGACGACTGTCCCGGCACGCGGTACAGGGTCTGCACACTGCCTCCACCCTGCATGCGCATGTGTCCGGCATGCGTGGTGGCCAGCGCCGTGGATGCCTGCGCCTCGCTGAGCGCATTGCGGAAATCCAGGTCACGCGCCTTGTAGTTCGGCGTGTCGGCATTGGCGAGGTTCGATGCAAGCATCTCGCCGCGACGCGACCGCAATTGCAGGGCCTCGGCATGTACGCCAAACGCGCGGTCTATGATTGATGGCATGCTGCACCTCGTAAATTCTTTCAGTGCCTTTCACCTAGCAAGCGACGTGCCAACTTCGGTCAGACACTGCAAATGTACTGACCTGGCACATCTCCGGCGCGGCCTCACGCACGCAGTCACCTTAATAAACACGGGATTATTCGCTGCACCTGGCAGGGAAGGTCGATTGGACGACAAGGCCTTGCAGCACATCAGGGAAAGCCGGGGGAATGTGCAAGCGGCAACATGTTGCCCCTGGCGGCAAGCTGTATCCGCCCTACATCAAACCCGGGGCTCAACAACCACACCCCGTTAGCCGATTAAACAGGCATGCACGGCGATGCCGCCTCTTCACAGGCACAGGAACGCTGATCTGGCACGCATATTGCTGTAAACGAGACAGGCATCACACGGCAACCGGGCATGGAGTGAACAATGGACATCAGGATATTTGCATATGGACTTGCAACGGCGGCAACCTTCATGACAACCGCACTCCAGGCGACCCCCGTCCAGGATCACGAATCCATCCGCAAGACAGCCGAGCATTTCATCACGGACGTTGTCAGGTCGAGTCACGGCCAGACTCCGGATGTACGGGCCGGCAAACTGGACTCGCGCCTGCGGCTGTCACACTGCGACGAACCGCTTGAGGCATTCCAGCCACCCGGCGGCAAGATGCTGGGCAATATCACCGTCGGTGTGCGCTGCAGCGGGAGCAAATCCTGGTCATTGTATGTACCGGTCAAGGTCAGCATCTATGACAAGGTGGTTGCCGCCGCCCGCCCGTTGACACGAGGTCAGGTAGTCGGGGAAGGCGACGTGAAAATGGTAGAGCGTGACCTCGCCCAGCTGCAGTCCGGCTATTTCAGTGATCCGGCCGAGGTGGCAGGGATGGAAGTCACCCGCACCGTTGCCATGGATGCCGCACTTACGAATTACCTGGTCAAGGAACCGCTGCAGGTCAGGCGCGGTCAACGTGTCATCCTGGTCGCCAACAGTGGCGGCCTGGAAGTGAGGATGACCGGAGAGGCGCTGGCAGATGGCGCCACCGGTGCCCGCATCAAGGTTCGCAATCTGAGCTCGAAGCGCGTGATTGACGGGACCGTACTCTCGTCATCCACTATCCAGGTCGCAATGTAAGGTAGTTGCACACAGTTTTTGAGTTACAGGAGCTTTACATGCCTATCGATTTCAGGAACCCGCTGGCAACCCAGGGTGCCCTGCTCGAGCGGCTGCGCAGCATGATCGGTCGCGCCGGATCTCCGGCCGACGATAGCGCACCCGCGGATAAAAAGGCTGATTCCTCGCATAGCGACCGCGTCAGCCTGTCTAGCGATGCCCGGCGCATTGCTGAGGGGCTGCGCGGCAGTGGAACCGCAGCACATTTCGACGCCGAGCGGGTCGCCACCCTGAAACAGGCTATCGAGACCGGCACTTTCCGGGTCGACACCGCCCGCATCGCCGACAAGGTCAGCCTGCAATACGGCGACCGCTGACAGGAGTACAGACAATGCCCGTAAATCAGGATGCATGCCGGCTTGGAATCAGCACCCTGCTCCAGCAGGAGCTGGAGCTTGCTGAACGGTTCGAGACGCTGCTCGGGGACGAATACCGGGTGATCGCCAGTCGCGATATCGCCGCCCTGGAACAACTTATTGGCGACAAGGCCCGGCTACTCGAGCAACTGGCCGGACTCGAGCAGGAACGCACGGCACTGCTGAAAGGCGCAGGATTCGAGACCGGACATCCCGGCATGACGCATTGCCTGCGCTGGTGTGATCCGCAACAGCAGATCACGCCGCTCTGGCAACGCCTGCAGTCGCAGGCGCGCATCTGCGACAATCTGAACCGGAAAAACCAGCAACTGGTTGACCTCTGCAGCCGTCATGCCCGTGAAGCACTGCACCTGCTGCGGGGTGAAGAGCCGGGCCAGAATACCTATCAGGCCGATGGGGAATCGGATCACCATCACAGCAGCCGGTCGCTGGCAAAGGCGTGAGACGTGAGACGTGAGACGTGAGACGTGAGACGTAAAAGGTAGAATGGCCACGGAATCCACGGAAGGACACGGAAAAATAACAAGGCAGGCGTAGGGTGCGTTGTACGCACCGGGAGCGGCTGCTACCTTTCAGAACTAACGTTTACGGTTTCACCTTTCGCCTGTAT
>JBATJF010000300.1:0-2985 GCA_049668345.1 Gammaproteobacteria bacterium | reverse complement strand
TAAAAAAAGGCGGCGCAAGCCGCCTTTTTCCTTCACCGGCGAACGCCTAGTTGACGCGCGGATCCAGCTCGCCCGAAGCGTAGCGCTTGTACATGTCCTCCAGGTTGATCGGCTTGATCCGGGAGGCATTGCCGGCCGTGCCGAACGCCTCGTAACGGGCCCTGCAGATATCCTTCATGCCCTTGGTCGCGGCCTTGAGGTACTTGCGCGGATCGAAGTCGGCCGGGTGCTCGAAGAGGTACTTGCGAATGGCACCGGTGGAGGCCATGCGCAAATCGGTATCGATATTGACCTTGCGCACGCCGTGCTTGATGCCTTCCTGGATTTCCTCGACCGGCACGCCATAGGTCTCGCCCATCGCGCCACCGTTTTCGTTGATGATCTTCAGCCAGTCCTGCGGCACCGAGGAGGAACCATGCATCACCAGGTGGGTGTCCGGGATGCGCGCATGGATTGCCTTGATGCGCTCTATGGCCAGGATGTCGCCGGTCGGCGGGCGGGTGAACTTGTAGGCACCGTGGCTGGTGCCGATGGCGATTGCCAGTGCATCACACTTGGTATCCTCAACGAAGCGTGCGGCCTCTTCCGGGTCAGTCAGCAGCTGCGAGTGATCCAGCTTGCCCTCGGCGCCCGAGCCGTCTTCCTCGCCGGCCATGCCGGTTTCCAGTGAACCCAGGCAGCCCAGCTCGCCCTCCACGGATACGCCGCAGGCGTGCGCCATGGCGACTGTGCGTGCCGTCACCTCGGCATTGTATTCGTAGCTCATCGGGGTCTTCATGTCCTCGCCCAGCGAACCATCCATCATCACCGAACTGAAACCCAGCTGGATGGAGCGCTGGCAAACGGCCGGCGAGGCGCCGTGGTCCTGGTGTACGACAACCGGGATGTGCGGCCACTGTTCAACCGCGGCCTGGATCAGATGACGCAGGAACGGCGCACCCGCGTAGGAACGCGCACCTGCGGATGCCTGGCAGATCACGGGACTGTCGGTCTCGTCCGCTGCCTCCATGATGGCATGCATCTGCTCCATGTTGTTTACATTGAAAGCCGGACAGCCGTAGCCGTGCTCGGCAGCGTGGTCCAGTAACTGGCGTAACGATATAATGGCCATTGTCTTCTCCTCAAAACCACCTGGTTATCTGTCTAGTTGAAAAAAACTGCTGACTTTCCCAGTCAGTCACCGTCGTGCCGGAAACGGTCATGGTCGCCGGCGGAAATCTACTGCTCGATGATCTCGTGCTCACCCACCGTGATGATCTTCATCGCATTGGTGCCACCGTGCACGCCCATCAGGTCACCCTTGGTGATGATGACCATGTCGCCGTCACGCACGGCACCGCGCCGTACGAGCTCGTCGATGGCTTCCATGTTGACCGTTGCGTGGTCGGGCGTGGTGACGTCGAAGCTCACCGGATAAACACCGCGATACAAGGTCACCTTGCGGCGCGTCTCGACGTGCCGTGTCATGGCGAAAATAGGAATACCCGAACTGATGCGCGACATCCACAGCGGCGTGGCGCCCGATTCGGTCAGCGCCGCGATAGCCTTGACGCCCAGGCTGTTGGCCGTGTACATCGTGGCCTTGGCGATCGCCTCGTCCGCACGCTTGAAGCGCATGTTGATGCGCCGCTCCGCGGCCGCAGTGATTCGCTGGCGCTCGGCGCCGGCGCAGATGCGGTCCATCGCCTCGATTACCTTGGCCGGATAGCGCCCGGCCGCGGTCTCGGCCGACAGCATTACCGCATCGGTGCCATCGATCACGGCATTGGCGACATCGAACACCTCCGCCCGCGTCGGGATCGGACTTTCCACCATCGACTGCATCATCTGCGTGGCCGTGATCACCACCCGGTCCATCGAACGCGCGATGGAAATAATGCGCTTCTGTACGGCCGGCAATTCGGCATCGCCGATCTCCACGCCCAGGTCACCTCGCGCGATCATCACGACATCAGCGGCCTTGATGATTTCTTCCAGCGCTTTCAGTGCCTCGGCACGCTCGATCTTCGCAACGATGCCGCCATGCCCGCCGGCTGCGCGCAGCAGCTCGCGTGCCTCGTGAATATCCTCGGCCGAACGCGGGAAGGAAATCGCCACGTAGTCGGCGCCCATTTCCGCAGCGAAGCGGATGTCATCACGGTCCTTGTCGGTCAGCGTCTTTGCTGTCAGGCCACCACCCAGCCGGTTGATACCCTTGCTGTTGCTCAGATAGCCGCCGACCATCACCCGGCAGCGCACCTCGGCATCGACCACGTCCTCGACCCATAACTCCAGCATGCCGTCGTCCAGCAGCAGCGTGTCGCCACGCGCCACGTCGCCGGGCAGACCCTTGTAGGTTACGCCGACACGTTCATTGGTGCCGCCTTCCGCGCCCAGCGCGGCATCCAGTACAAAGTTTTCACCCTTTTCCAGCAGGATACGGCCCTCGCTGAAACGTTCGATACGGATCTTCGGCCCCTGCAGGTCCGCGAGCACGCCGACCTGGTGGCCGTGCGCACGCGCACGGTTGCGAACCGTCTCCGCACGCCGCAGGTGGTCTTCGTGGGAGCCATGGGAGAAATTGACCCTGACCACGTCCATGCCGGCCCGGATCATGTCATCGAGCACATTTTCCTTGTCAGTGGCCGGACCCAGCGTCGCGACAATCTTGGTGCGTCTTGGCATAAATGCGAACCTGGATACCTGGCTGCAAGCCGGTTATGGCTGACTTGCGCGTTCTTCCAGCATGGCGACCGCTGGCAGTGTCTTGCCTTCCAGATATTCAAGGAAGGCGCCACCGGCCGTGGAAATATAGGAAACCCTGTCAAGTATGTCGTACTTCTGGATGGCGGCAATGGTATCGCCGCCACCGGCCAGGCTGAAGCCCCTGGCATTGGCAATCGCCATGGCTACGGTTTTTGTGCCCTCGCCGAACTGGTCAAATTCGAACACGCCGACCGGGCCGTTCCAGACAATGGTGCCGGCCTTGCTGATGATGTCGGCCAG
>JBATJF010000299.1:0-8342 GCA_049668345.1 Gammaproteobacteria bacterium | reverse complement strand
CGGTCAGGTTGGCGGCGAGGATGGCAGCTTCGGCCGCGGCCTGGGTCAGGCCCACCACGTCTGGCACATCGATCAGCACGACAGCCGGACCGGTCGAGACCACCAGGTCTACGGGATCACCGAAGGTCGCACAGGCGACACAGGCCGCCGGGTTCTGGCTGATCACGTCACCCGCCGGAACCGTTGCGCTGCTTGAGAACGTTACCGTACCTACCGTGAGATTGGCTGCCAGGATGGCGGCCTCGGCCGCGGCCTGGGTCAGGCCTACGACGTTCGGGACATCCAGGATAGCCTGTGCGACATCGAAGTCGATCTCGAGATAGGCATCGTACACGGCGGTCGGCTTGCGGTCGCCCTTGATATAGATGGCGAGGTCGAAGTCGTCCGACATCGGCAGGCCGTTGGTGGTGTAAGGCACGTTGTTGTTCGTACCGGCCACCGTGACAGCCCCGTTCTGGGTGACATCGATCCAGCCGCGGCTGTAGGCCAGCGGCGAGGTGGAGGCGTCTATCCAGTCGAGCAGGTCGATCTCGGTGATGGTAGGATCACCCACCGGGTACTTGATCAGTGCCGATTCAAACGGCGGGGCGTAGCAGTCCGCGCCATCCGTACCCTGGCCGGGGGCGGGTTCGATCGCCACTTCCAGGCCCGGCAGGTCCTGGCCGTACTTGTTTGGCCGCAGGCGCCAGCGCGGACCGGACACCAGGGTACCGGTTGCGGCGAGGTTGGGATCCTCCAGCCAGCTGCCCTGGAAATCCTGGATGGTCGGATCCGCGTTCATGTCGTAGGACCACTCGAACGGATCGCGGTCCACCGTGGTGTACCAGGCATTGGTCAATGCCTCACGCAGGTCCGAAGACAGGGGATAAGGCAGGTCCGTATCGTTGGTCGGCACGGTGGAGGTCGGCGGACTGGTGGTGATGGCAAAGAAGGTGTTCTTGAACACGGTGCCGACACCGATGAAGGTCGGGTCGATGGTACCTTCCTCGTTGTCGATCAGGTCGCCGTCGCCCTCGAAGCAGGCCTTGGTGGACTTCCAGGTCTCGGTGGCCAAGCCCGCGTTCTGAATGGTATAGGACGGCTTGCGGCCGGTGGCGGCCTCGTTCTCCAGGTCCTCCGGGCGAATCTGGTCATTCGGGTTGTTGGTGATGTGGTGACGGATCACCAGCTTGGCCTTGTTGATGATGTAGTTGGCGCCCGGCACCTTCCATTCCGCCGGCAGCGGGAGGCTGGCGTAGAGGCGCACATCGTTGGGGCGCTTGTGGATGGTGCCCCAGCCGTACAGGGCCTTGCCGTCATCCTTGAGCTGCACCGAGTAGTCGCTGGTCAGGGCGACATTATTCTGGGTGTCGGTCTTGTCGTTGGGGAACATCTGGCAGCCGACCGGGTCGTTGACCGCTTCACAGGGGGTGCCATCGACCAGCTGCGGGCCAAGCACGCCACCGACCAGGATCAGTGCGATGTCGTCCAGGCCGGCATCGGCGCAGTCGAATGAGGGTAGGGTCGGGATATCGACCGAGCCCGGATTCAGCACGGCCTGTGTGCCGCTGACCGGGTCGGCATAGAAATAGGGGATCAGCTCGTGGCAGGTGAGGATGTGCTCCATGACGCTGTAGTGCTCGGTCTCGCACTTCACCGAGAGGCCGCCCAGGCCGCGGCACCAGGTGCCCATCGGCGCCTTCACCTTGTAGGTATCGGTGGCCGCGTTGGAGACCGCGACACCGCCCTGGATCGGCGGGTACTTGTCCAGCGGATTTGCATCATTGAACAGAATGGTGACACCGTCGATGTCTGCACTGGGCGGAAAATTCGCAGGCGGGACGTTGCCGATAAAGCCTTCCAGGTAGTCGCCGTCCCGGGTCTTCTGGGCCGCACCCAGGAAGTCGATGACCTCGTAACCGAACTCGCTGTCGATCGGGTACAGGATGATCGGGTTCTGCTGCCCGTAGAGCTTGGTATCGGTCATCGGCGATATATCGGGGGGGCAGTTGACAGTGCTGCTCGGCTCGTCGCAGAGGATGGTCCTGTCCGGCGGGATGGTGCCGTCCGTCGTGGTGGTGCCGCCGTAGGTGTTGCCCGCGAAGTCACCCTGCAGGTCGTCAATCGAGAAGGTGTGCCTTTCGAAGTGCGTCAGGGCCTGCACCGGCGTCATGGTCGTGATACCCATTGCCAGGCCCGCGATGAAATTCACTATCCGTGGTGTTTTCACTTGGTAGTCCCCTGTTAGGTTCTGTATTGAGGATAATAAAAAAATTTTATAGACAATAAAGTCAAGCAAATAACTAATATAAAAGTTGAAATTTCAGCCGTGCCGGCTAATTGGCTCGGTAAAGTAACACTCAAGTATCTTCCCTATCACTGATATAAATCAATTTTGGGGTGTTTACTTTCCACCCGGCCCGGCCATTGCCGTGATAACCCCGGATTGCGTGACGGTGGCGCCCGTGCGCTTGCCATACGCCAGCTGATCCTTGCCTGGCTGTCAGCGGTTGCCGTCGGTTGACGGACGGGCAGGGTTCATGTTTCGAAGCCTGCGCCGAAGAACCGCTGAAGAGCCACGCACTATACAGCAACCCGGAGACCGGCACATGGAATTCGGCAGCACGCCTGTCACGAGCGGGAAGCTTGTGACCGACAGGTCGGTGACCTGGCTGCTGTAATCCAGCCTGGTGACGCTGGTGCTGGCCCTGCTGCAGCACTGGAATCTGTCCGGGGTGCTGTGGATCTACTGGGGGCAGAGCGTCATCATCGGCTGGTTCAATGTCCACCGGATACTCGGCCTCAAGCGTTTCTCGACCGAGGGTTTCCGCATCAACAACAGGCCGGTGCAGCCGACGCGCGCGACCCGGCGCCAGACGGCGGTCTTTTTTGCACTGCACTACGGGATTTTTCACATCGGCTACCTGGTGTTCCTGCTGGACGATGCGCACCTCGAGGGGGATGTTGCGCTGCTCGGTGTCGTGCTCTGCATCCTGGTGTTTTATGTCAATCACCGGTTTTCGTGGCGCTACCACCGTGCGCGCGAGGCGGAACGGGTCCCGAATATCGGCAGCATCATGTTCTTTCCCTACCTGCGCATCATTCCCATGCACCTGATTATCGTGCTGGGCAGCCAGCTCACCGGCAGCAGCGTGATGGCGCCGGGCGACACACGGCGCACCTTCCGGGAACTGTCCTGAGGGGCTTGTGCTTACGACACCGGCCCTTACGTAGCATGCGTCATCGGGTCCGCCCGGCCGTCCGGAACTTGGCAGCACCACGGCTGGCGTGTACTGTATTCGGCAGGCTTACAGCCAGTAACGGGTGCAGGGTGGGCGCCCGCCCAGTGCCAGCCGGCGGAGACTGACGGCCAATGAGAATTCGTAGCGCTACGTTTGCGACACTGTGCCTGGCCCTGCTGGTCACACCGGCTGCCCCGGGTGCCGGGCAGCAGCCGGCCGCGGTTGACGAACTGGTCGCCCGCGCGAAGCAGCAGGTGACCCGCATCGACATGGCCGCGTTCAAGGCGGTCCTTGGCCGGATCGCGGAACGCCCGCAGCACGCCCTGGTCATCGATGTGCGCGAGCCCGATGAATTCAGTACCGGCCATATCCCCGGCGCCATCAATATTCCCCGTGGTGTGCTCGAATTCCGGATCTGGTCCTGGCTCGGCTATCCGGAGCGCACCGGTACCGACACCGAACTGTACCTGTATTGTGGCTGGGGCAGCCGCTCGGCGCTGGCTGCCAGTGCGCTGCAGCAACTCGGCCTGGCGCGTGTCGTGGCCGTCGACATGCAACTGGCGGATTGGCAGGCAGCCGGCCTGCCGTTCACGACGCCCTGAGCCGGCTGCCGGCCATGCCTGATCCGCGTACAGCGAGTTCACAACGCATGACCATCGGCAGCGGACGCCTGCGCTACGTGCTCGGACATCCCTGGGCATTTACCAGCGGCGTCATAAGCGGCTTTCGTGCCAACCAGGGTTTCCTGCTGGCCGGCGCCGTGGCGTATTACACGCTGCTCTCTATCGTACCCATGCTGGCAATCATCCTGATCTCGCTGTCGCAGCTGGTCGAGGTGCAGTTGTTGCTCAATACCACCCGCGAATACCTGGTGCTGGTGGCGCCCGGCCAGGCCGACAAGCTGACAGCGCAGGTTGCCGCGTCCCTGCAGGACTGGAAGCTGGTAGGCTCACTCGGGGTGGTCATGCTGTTGCTGTTCAGCTCGTTCGCCTTCACCACGCTGGAGAACGCCATGTCGGTGATCTTTTTTCACCGCGTGGCGATCCATCGCCGGCATTTCCTGGTGTCGGCCATCATTCCCTACTGCTATATCCTGTGCCTGGCGCTCGGGATGTTCCTGGTGAGCACGGTCAGTGGCATGCTGCACGGCGTCGAGGACGAGTCGTTCACGCTGCTGGGGTATACCTGGTCGCTGCAGGGGCACAATGCCGGCATCATCTACGCGCTGGGCGTGACCGGTGAGATACTGCTGTTGTCCTCGCTCTACCTGGTGATGCCGATCGGTCGGCTTGCCCTGCACCATGCCCTGATCGGCGGCATTACGGCGACCGTGCTCTGGGAGCTGACGCGGCATTTCATGGTGTGGTATTTCTCCACCCTGTCGATCGTCAACTTCATCTACGGTACCTTCGCCACGGCGGTGATCCTGCTGCTCAGTCTCGAGGCGGCAGCCGTCATCCTGCTGTTCGGCGCCCAGGTAATATCGGATTATGAACGCATCGACACGTCGCCTGCCGGCGCAAAGGGAATGCATACCTGACGCGCAGGATGGCTGCATGAAACGATTTGTCCATGCTCCCGCTGTCACGCAAGCCGGCAGCCATGCCCGGGTCCGTAAGGGACAAACAGGAAAGGGGATAGAACATGCTGAAGTATGAGCGTCACCTGATCGTTGTGACCGTGATCGCGGTGGTGGTTCTCGCGGCCGCCGTGCTGGCGATACTGCTGGAGGTGCCCCTGCCGTTCATGGGCAGGGATTGAGCAAGGAGCTATCCTCCCGCGCGGCGCTACCCGGCCCCGGGCAAGGACGATTCGGTCAGCCCGGTAGTTCGTTCACCGGGTTTCCTAGTCTGCCGGTTCCGCGAAGTGATAGAACTCCCGGTCAAGGTAATCAACCACGTCGGTAACTTCCTCGGCAGACCAGCCGAGGCCTGCATGGTAACTCCAGCTGCTGACCTGCTGGCGCAAATCGTCCATCGTGGTCGCGCGTCTGGAGTAGCGCAGGTGTACCTTTTCTTCGTGACAGGCCTGGCAATGGTTTTCGTACAGTGCCTGGCCGCGGTCGAACGTTTCGGCCTGTGCCGGGCCAGTTACCAGCAGCCCCAGGCAGCACAGGATGGCTGCAGTTTGCATGGAACGCATCATTGTTACCCCTTTCATCGACAGGCGGTGTATCTCGTGTGGTTCACCAGGAGCAATACTACCACTTTCGCCGGGCAGGGCGACACGGGCTGGTCGCCGCACGGGTCGCGTCGTGGCCTAGCCGATGCGCGGACACTGCGGGTCCGATGACCATACCAGCAAGGGCCGGTTGGCATGGCGCATGACGTTTGCGGTTACCGATTCCTCCAGTGCGCGGCGCTCGCCGCCCGCGCCGTGGCTCACCATGGCAACGATGTCGATATCGAGTGCATCGATACGCTGGAGGATTTCCTGGGCGGGGCGCCGGTGCGTCGAGCAGTCCAGTTGCACCGCGATGCCGGCATTCGCCAGTTCCACGCCGTGCTGGTCAAGAAATTCCCTGCGCTTGCTGGCTTCAGCCACCGCATCACACTCCGGGTGATCGTGGAACAGTATTACCTCGGCATTGAAGCGTTTCGCGAATTGTTCCACGCAGGGCATGATGGCTGCGGAGACCTCGGAGCCGTCCAGCGGAACCAGCATGCGACGGAACAAGCGCTCGTGCCTGGCGTCGCCGGTGTCCGCGCGTGTGGAATGCAGGATCAGCACCGGACAGGGTGACTGGCGCACGACATTTTCGGTAATGCTGCCCTCGCGAATATGTTCCAGTCCCGAGCGGCCATGCGTTGACATCACCAGCATCGACGGGTTGATCTGGACGGCGTAACGGGTAATTTCCTCGACCGGCTCACCGCTGCGCAACTCGGCACTGATCTTCCAGCCCTCGGCACTCAGCGCGTCGTGATATGCGGCCAGCAAGGGGTGGGCGCTCGCATCCTTTCCGGTAAATGATTTGCCGGCACTCTCCTCTACATGCAGGAGGAACAGCTGCGGCGGTGATTCCTTGCCGAATTCCCGGAGGTAATCCAGTGTCTCGGAAACAATTTCGGTACCGTCCAGGGGTAATAGAATACTGTCCAACATGCTACACCTCCTCCGCTTTGCAGGACGCAAACAGTGGTCGCGTTTCGTACTGTGTGCCCGTCTTGTGCCAGGCCCCATGGCACGCGCTGCGCATCAGCTCGCTTTTTCTATATTGTCACATACTTAACACAAGTGCGTTTGGTGCAGCAATGATGCCGGTCAACAATAATGTCGGAACCCGGCGCGGAACGGTCGGGTGATGCTGGCGGCGCAACCCTGTGTGTTTATTGTCGTGCTCGGGGCGCATTGACGGCTGGGTGGACGGTGGCGGGTAATCGTGCGCCTGGCACGGAATCAAACCTGGTCAAGAATGGCATCAACAGGCGCTATACTTCCGCCATGACGTACGATCCCGACCTGCCACGCTGCGAGTGGCCCGGCAACGCCGGGCGCAACACGCTCATGGTCGCGTACCATGACACCGAGTGGGGTGTGCCGGTACATGACGACCGCAGGCATTTCGAGTTCCTGGTGCTGGACGCCTTCCAGGCCGGCCTCAGCTGGTCGACGGTCCTCAACAAGCGCGAGAATTTCCGCGCGGCTTTCGACAACTTCGAACCCGGCCGCATCGCGCGCTACACCCGCCGCAAGGTGGAGGCGCTGCTTGGCAATGCCGGCATTATCCGCAACCGGCAGAAGATCGAGGCGACGATCGGCAATGCCCGGCAGTTCCTGGAGCTGCAGGAACGTGAAGGTTCGTTCGACGCCTTCATCTGGCAGTTTGTCGGCGGCTGCAGCCGACAAAACAGCTGGCGATCCGTCACGCAGCTGCCTGCCAGCACCACGCAATCGGATGCCATGAGCAAGGCGCTCCGTGCGCACGGCTTTCGTTTCACGGGTTCGACCATCTGCTACGCCTACATGCAGGCTGCCGGGCTGGTGAACGATCACGTGACCGGTTGCTTCCGCCACCAGCAGATTCGCGCCATGCGACCATGAACGGCATGCTGTCGCGGCTGTGTCTATTCACCGGGCAGGCCTGTTACATTCGTAACACATTTGAGTTCGCGGGCATGGACAGCCGGATGCTTAATGGCTCTTCCCCAAAATCGAGTGGGTAGATTGCCGTTGCAGGGCCGAATTCATTCGGCCAACAACCTTGTCATCAGAAGGAAGGCGTTTCGTCTGAATTGATGTTTTACCCGCTCAATCAGGGGAAGACCCCACTTGACGATGAGCAAAGGGAAAGCGGGTAGTACGGGTTACTACCTCTTGCTTTTCCTTGCTCGCCCGCGGGTCAGCCTGCCGTAATTTTGATACAGAACAGGGTGGTTACCGGGCGACCTTCACCACCTCCGCAGACCTGGCGCTCTCCAGTCCATTACTGTCATAGGTCGTCATCACAGCATGATAGGTCCCGGTCGGAAGGTTGTCCACAATCGCCGATTGCGCGCTGCCATCACTGACATCGATCGTGTCGGGATAATTGCCCGATGAGGTGCCGTAATAAATACGATATCCACCGATGTCCGCCAGCGACAACGGCGTGCCATCGGCGCGGGCGACAGGGGCCGTCCAGCTCAGGCTGAAACCGCCAACCGCGTTCTGCGCCGGATCCACACGGATGGTGAATGGCTGCAGCGTCGTGGTGTTGGTGCCGTCGGACACGGCAATTGCAATGTTATTGTAGGTCCGGGCATCACTGTCGCCGGGTGTGCCACTGAGGCGCCCGCTTGCGGTATTGAAAATGGCCCAGGCCGGCTTGCCGGTGATACTGAAGGTCAGGGTGTCCCGGTCGGCATCGCTGGCAACCGGCTGGAAGCTGTACGCCGTGCCGGCTGTCACCGAGCGTGGGGGTGAGCCACTGATGACCGGGGCATTGTTGACGGGAACGGTAGTGACCGGGCCGGTTGTTGCCGGGTCGCTTGTACCCGGTGTTGTCGTGACCGGATCAGTCGTCACCGGCGTCGTCGTCACCGGCGTCGTCGTGACAGGGGTAGTCGTGACGGGTTCAGTCGCAACCGGTTCAGTCGTGACGGGTTCAGTCGTCACCGGCGTCCGTGATGAGGTCCTGCG
>JBATJF010000298.1:0-2875 GCA_049668345.1 Gammaproteobacteria bacterium | reverse complement strand
GAAGTACACATTCCACATCTTTTCCGCAACGGTATGGTGTGGAACCACCAGCTTCGGGTCGTCTACTTGATTTAGCATCAAATCGAAGTCGTCATGTCACGGATCACCCTAATGGAGCCACCGATGTTCGCCTTAATGGCGCCACGTAGAGGCACGGTTTCAGCGTTTCAGACGGGGTGATTATTTCGCGGTTTTGGGTCCTTTTTCAAGCGTCGTGTTTTCGGGCAGATTATCTCCCCGGGGTGTGCGATAGCTTTTACCGTCCAGCACCAGCCGGTAAGCGGCGTGACGGAGCCGATCGAGCGTCGAGGCGCCGAGCAGTTTATTGGGGAACGCCTCGCCCCATTCGGTGAAGTCCAGGTTGCTGGTAATCACGGTGGCAGTGCGCTCGTAGCGCTCGGCGACCAGATCGTGGAAGTCCTCGTCCTGCCCGGCCTTGAGGGGCTTGAGCCCGAAGTCGTCGATGATAAGCAGCGGCACCCGGGTGAGGGCCTGCATCTTGCGCTCGATGGCGCCTGTGGCACGAGCGGCATTGATCTGCGAGAGCAAGTTGGATTGCGAGGTGAACATCACATCGTAGCCCTGTCGCACCGCGCAGTGACCGATGGCCTGGGCGATATGGCTTTTGCCGATGCCGCAGGGACCGGCAATCAGCACGGCGACTTTCTCTTCGATGAACCGGCACTGGGCAAGGTCGGTGACCAGTTGCTGATTGATGCCTGGATTGAAGTCGAAGTCGAAGCCCTCCAGTGTCTTGTCGCCACGGAAGCCGGCGCGGCGCAGGCGCATGCCGTACTTCTTCTGCTCGCGGCGGCCGGCTTCATCCTGAATGATCAGCGCCAGGAACTCCGGATAGGAGAGCTTGTTCTTGATTGCTTCGCGATTGCGGCTGTCGAGGCTGTCGAGGATGCCGGACAGGCGAAGTTGCTTGAGCACCGGTGTCAGCTCGGGTAGTGGGGTGGTTTTCATGGCATAGCTCCTTTGGGTTTGAGGGTGATGGTGTGGGTGAAAGGACCACCGATAAGCGTCGATGGGGCGGAAGACGGATTGTTTGCGATCAGTGTTTGGTGAACAGCTTGCGGGTATCGCGCCCGAAGCGGCCGGCACCGGTATAGGCGTCCGACATCTCGTTGAAGCACTGTTGGGGGTCGGCGTGCTGGTCGAGTGACTTCTCGAGGATCACCCGCACGGCACGGTACTGGATATTGTCGAAGTGCAGCGCCCGCTGGCAGGCCGCCTCCAGTCGCACGGCGCCGTAGCGCCTGGCCAGGCCGATAACGCCCTGTGCGGCCCGCAGGCGGTCGAGGACGCGGTTCTCGAACAGGCGTTGCATGAACCGGTGGCAGTGAGGCCCGGTGGCCTCGGCCTGCTTCAGGCACCATTGCGGATCGCGCATCTTGTAGGCGACGTGCTGCGGTGGCAGATGCTCATCGACGGTATGACGCTGGCCGGCCAGCGTGAGGCGCGGATGGATGGCCTTGAGTTCGTGCTGCTGGTAGATGCGTACGGTGGTCTCGCTGAGGCGCACGTCGAGGGTCTGGCCCACCAGGCGCCACGGCGCCGAGTAGCGACACTTGTCCACCTGCAGGTGGCAGTCGCCGTGCAGCTTGGCGCAGACCCAGCGGGCACACTCCGGCACGCTGTTGGGCAGGGAGTTAAGCATCGCCCGCTCGGTCTCGACAAAACGCTGCAGCGGTGGCGTGCGCGTGGTGCCGTGGATGCGGTTACCCGCCTCCTGCATGACCCAAGCCATCAACTGCTGGTTGGCCTCGGCAAGATCACGGAACTCGCGTAGCGGCAGGAAGTTGTTCTTGACGTACTTGACGCCTGATTCCACGCGTCCCTTTTTTTGCGGATCGGCAACGGGGCATGGTGAAATCAGGAACCCGTAGCCTTCGGCATAATCGGCGTACGAGCGCTGCACCTGCGGATCGTGGTAGCAGGCTTTGGTGATGGCGCACTTGGGGTTGTCGATGATGACTTTTGACGGCACGCCGTTGAAGTGCTCGAAGGCGCGCCGGTGACAACCCAGCCAGGTCTCGATGCTCTGATCCCGTACCAGCTCGGCATACTGGTGGCGGCTCCAGGCCAGCAGCATGACGAACACCCAGGTCTTGAACGCCTCGCCGGTATGCACATCGACGATCTCGGGGCCCTTGCCAAAATCCACCTGCGCCGCCTCGCCCGGCGCGAACTCCAGCACCGAGGTCACCCGGGGCGTGGTCTTGGCCAGTGACTGCAAAAACCGTCGTACCGAGGAATAACTGCCGGTATATCCATGGCGGCGCGTGAGCGCGGCGTGGATGGTGGTGCCGTCGATGCCATCGATGCACCACTGTTCGATCAGCTGGCGGTATGGCTCCAGACTCGAGCGTACGCGGATCTGTCCTGGCTTTGGACGCCGAAGGACGGCCGCCAGATCCTGGTCTGATGGCAGGGCCCGGGCGGGATCAAGCCAGCCCCGCTGCTGTGCCTGCTTGCGTAGCGTCCCGAGGGTACGCCGCCCCATCAGCCCAGTGGCATGGATCTGCCGGTCTGACTCGCCCTGGCGCATTCGCACCAGTGCCTGACGGTAGTGATACATCTCAAACCTCCTGTTGGCCATGCCGGTCTCCTCGCAAAATCCGCGACGATACGGCAATAGATCAGAAAGTCTGAAACGTGAAACCGGCGCCGACTGGCGCCATTAGGGCGATCCTCAGGTGGCGCCTTTAAGGCGATCCTGAAGTGGCTCCATTAACCCGATCCTGAGGTGGCGCCATTAACCCGATCCCGGAATGGCTCCATAGGGGTGATCATTGACAATGCGCCTTTTGCTGTTATTCCTGAAAACTCGGATAAAGGCAGTATTCATTGTCTCCTTTTTGAAATTGAT
>JBATJF010000297.1:0-3933 GCA_049668345.1 Gammaproteobacteria bacterium | reverse complement strand
CATCAGAACCGTGCGTCGGCGTATCCAGGTATTCACGCTTGTTTGCTTCGGATTCGAAGTAGATCTTCAGAGTGTTGTTACCCGTGCCTTCCACGACGAATGGCGCATTCTCGAGGTCGGTCACATCGTTCAGCGAAATCGGGTCAAGTGTGGTGGTAATCATTGGCAGGTCCTCTCGATCGGGTTTCCGGTACGTGCGCCTTGTACAGGAGTATAGAGCAAATGTACAACAAATGTACAAATATATGTCGAACAAAATGTTGACAGGTACAGATAATTGTACAAGTATGCAGGTCGCACAGGCCTGACGGAGGCAGCCCTTGATGAAATCCAGATACCAGGGACAGCGCGATTTCGAGCACGGACGCACGCCGCGGCTGGGCGTCGTGCTGGTCAATCTGGGTACGCCGGAATCGCCCACACCGGCGGCCTTGAGGCGCTACCTGGGCGAATTTCTCTCCGACCCCCGCGTGGTCGAAATCCCGCGGCTGGTCTGGCTGGCTATCCTGCACGGTATCATCCTGCGGGTGCGCCCGAAAAAATCCGCCCACGCCTATGCCAGCGTCTGGACCGAGGCGGGTTCACCGCTGCGCGCGTTTTCCGAGGCGCTCGCGGAGAAGGTGCGTCAGGAGCTGGAACGCCTGGTGCCGGGCCCGGTTTCCGTTGCACTGGCCATGCGCTACGGTGAGCCTGCCGTCAACCGTGTGCTCCTCAATATGCAGGCGCAGGGTGTAGAACGGGTCGTGATCGTGCCGTTGTATCCTCAATATTCCGGCGCCACGACCGGTTCGGTTGCCGATGCCGTATTCACCAGCCTGGGCCATTGGCGCTGGGTGCCCGAGCTGCGCTTCATGGGCGCTTATCACGACGATCCACGCTACATCCAGGCCATTGCCGATTCGATCCGCACACACCGGGAAACCCACGGTCCGGGTGACAGGTTGCTCATCTCCTTTCATGGTATGCCCGTAGCGACGCTGAAAGCGGGGGATCCGTATTATTGCCACTGCCATAAAACCGCGCGCCTGATTGCAGAAGAGCTCGGTCTCGGGGAACGACAATGGGAAATGGCCTTTCAGTCACGCTTCGGGCGCGCGGCCTGGCTGCAACCCTACGTGGTGGAGCGACTCGAGGCCCTGCCTGCAGAAGGGGTCAGGCATCTGACGGTTGTGTGTCCGGGCTTTGCCAGTGACTGCCTGGAGACGCTGGAGGAAATTGCCATGCAGGGACGGGACAGTTTCCTGCAGGCCGGTGGTGAACGATTCGACTATGTCCCGGCCCTGAATGCCGGGGCGGCGCATGTGCAGCTGCAGGCAGCGCGTATCCTGCAGCACGCCTCGGGCTGGCCTGAAACCAGCGCCGACTATGATTCCAGGGCGCTGCAGGAGGCCCTGTCGACCTCACGGGAACAGGCGCTGGCCGCTGGTGCCAAACAATAAACGGGGTCAGGGCACAATCAATTCCAGGAATGATGGGGGCAGACCACGTTTTCAGTCTGTCCTCGCAGGTCTGCCTGGCGTGCCGCGTGCGTATGACGAATGGCTGATCAGTCGGCAACGGGCAGGTGATGAAGGCCGCGGCAATGAAAATTCCAACGGAAATTACAGGGATCAGCAGGGTAGTTGGTCATTTCATCGGAGATCTCTACGGTGTGTCACCGTCAAGCGCAGCAGATACGTGATGTACATTGCAATAATGACGAAAAAACTCGAGCTTCCGCGCAAGATGATGAGCGCTACAGAAGACCGGCTGACGGGAACATCCCGGCGAATGTCCCCGATCAGCCGTTCGATGAAGGAATGCGCTATCGGACTATTGCGTGGTTCTCGAGATACTCAGTACGGCTCTGCCTTCACAGATATCCGTATCATCGCAGTCCGCTTTGCTGAGATCGGTATCGGTGTAGGCAACCTCGAGGTCGAAGCCCCGCAGGGCCCTGGTGATGCCGATTTTCCAGTCGGTGTAGTTGAGGCTGGAGTCATCATGGAACCACTGCCTGCCGATTGAAAAATTGAGTCCGAATTCACGGGGCAGCGACAAACCCAGCATGCCGGATACGTAGGTGGCGTCGCCGCTGTTGCCGAAATATTCGGGCGAATAGTACACCTCGGCACCGATCTCCGGCTCCAGCGTGAGCGCTTCGAAGGCATGGCCGAGTGCCCCCATGGCCTCCCAGTAATCGTAGTCGAGGTCATTTTCTGCACCCGGGTAGGAATAATAGAGGGCGCCGATGTCCCAGCTGATGCCGTTCCCGAATTCGCTCGCAAAACCGGCGTAATAATCAATCTCGATGGTGGCTTCCTGGACGGTGTCGACAGCGTCCATGCCCGCATTTTCCCTGAACTTCACATTGGATGCCCACGCGCCGGCATACAAACCGGTTTCATGTTCGTAGTCAAACGAACCCTGTATGGCCGGATCCCCGTCTGTATTAGAAATGCCGCGGAAGACATAATCCGAGGCCAGCGTGGTGGTCGCAGAGAACCCGGCATGCGCCAGGCTTGTACTCACTACCAGCAATCCGGCTGTTACACTTTTCAAACAGTACATTGTTTACTCCTTTCCCTGGGTTGTATGTTGATATGCGGACCTGTATCCGCACTGCATGCAGAATAATTACCGGTTTGTAATCCAGCCTTTTCTCATTGCTGCCTTACGCAATCTTCAGGCGACGCTCGGCCAGCAGGTGAACAATTTCATCCGCCGGGAGCGGTCGACTGAACAGGAAGCCCTGTATCACGTCACACTGGCGCTCGATCACGATATTCAGCTGGCTCTCCCGCTCAATCCCCTCGACGACAACATTCAAATGCAATATATGCGCCATGGCGGCAATGGCTCCGACGATTTCAGCGTCTGCGAGCTTTTCATCGATTTCGCGGACAAAATCGCGGTCGATCTTGAGTGTGTCGATCGGGAACCGGCGCAGATAGCTCAGTGATGAAAAACCGGTGCCAAAATCGTCGAGTGCAACGCTGACGCCAAGTGCCTTGACGGCGTCGAGCATCTGCACAGCACCTTCGGGGTCGCTCATGATCGTGCTTTCGGTGATCTCGATCTCGAGACAGCGTGGGTCGAGCCGGCTCTCCTTCAGGGCCGTCCGCACGACCGAGGCGACATCCTGCCTGGCGAACTGGACGCTCGAGACATTGACGGATATTTTGTGGAGAGGATAATCCGCCATCTGCCATGCGCGTGCCTGCCGGCACGCCTCGCGGAGGACCCATTCCCCGATCGGCAGGATAAGGCCGGACGTTTCAGCCAGTGGAATGAAATCGTTCGGTGATATCAGACCCTGTTCCGGATCCCGCCAGCGCAAGAGGGCCTCGAGTCCTGTTATCTCGCGAGTCACAGCGTGAACCTGGGGCTGATAATGCAATTCCAGGTGACCCTGTTCCAGCGCACTGCGCAGCTTGCCTTCGATTTTCACACGTTCCATGGCGGCGATATTCATGGAATTCTCGAAGTACTGGTAGGCGTTTTTACCCGTTTCCTTGGCATGGTACATGGCGATATCCGCATGCTTGATCAGCTCATCGGTATCCTTGCCATCCGTCGGGTAGAGGGTGATGCCAATACTCACCCCCACGTGACAGTCCTGACTGTTGACAATGACTGGCTGGGCGATCACCTCGATGAGCCGCTGGGCCACCGCGCTCGCTGCCAGGGAATCCTGGATATCGGGCAACAGAATGATGAATTCATCGCCGCCCAGCCTTGCCAGGACCTTATCAGGGCTGTCATGGGTGCGCCCGCGTGCGATGTAATCATCCCCGCGTAATACCATCCCGAGCCGTTCTGCGACTTCCTGCAGCAACACATCGCCCGCATGGTGCCCCAGGGTGTCATTGACGTTCTTGAAGTTGTCGATATCCAGAAAAAGTACCGCAATGCTGGATACACTGGGGTCGGACCTTGCAAACCCCATGAAAA
>JBATJF010000296.1:0-1686 GCA_049668345.1 Gammaproteobacteria bacterium | reverse complement strand
CCAGCACCTGCATACCGAAGGCGCCCGCTGCCACAGCCACGGCCTTACCGAGTTCGCCATAGCCGATGATGCCCAGCGTGCGCCCGGAGAGTCCGCGGAACGGGAAATCGAGCAGGCTGAAACGGTCAGCACGGCACCAGTCGCCCTCCCTGACAGCCTGGAGGTGTGACTGCAGGCGCCGCGACAGCGCCAGTATCACCATGAAAACGTGTTCGACCACCGAGGCAGTTGCGTAGGCGCGTACGTTGCACACCGTGATACCCAGTCGCGCGGTCGCGGTCATGTCGATATTGTTCGTGCCGGTTGCGGCCACACACACGAGTCTTAGTGCGGGAGCTGATTCCAGTGCCGCGCTGTCGAGTACCACCTTGTTGGTGATGACGACGGTGGCGCCCCGGATAGCTTCGGTCACGTCAGCGGGCGCTGTCATGCCGCATAACGTCAACTCGTCAAGTACGACGCGTAGCCCGTCCAGGGAAAGGTCGCCGTCGGTCAGCGTCTGGTCATCGAGAAAAACACCGCGCATGGTCCGGCTATGGCGCTAGTCCTGTATGCCGAGCATCCCGTTTTTCAGGGAACTGCTGACCGGGTGTTCGCCGATCCAGATCTTCAGCAGGGCACGGAAGAAGTCATTGCCCTCGATTGCACCGCGCCATTCATCATTGATGCGCACTTCCGTGCCGATGGCGGGATTGTAGTCGATGCGTATGGTATCCCCCTTGCGGACCGCCTTGAACAGGGTATTGAATTTTTCCAGTTTGCCGGACAACGCCTGGAATTCCGATGAGCCGAGGTTCTCCCGGAGACCGTCATTCCAGCCGTCGATAATCTTGTCCTTGCTGACTTCCTTGTAGACGAAATGCATCAGCACGCTGGCAGCACCCGTGTCGGACAGGATGGTCTTGCTGTCCGTCGTTCCGGCTGGCAGGTACAAGGCGCCGATATAGATATCCATGAAGAATTTCTTGCGGATTCCCGCACCGTTCAGTGATAGCGCATGCTCGCTGTTGGGCAGGGTCAGGGTGTCAGGTATAGCCACATCCCCGACGTTCTTCGCAACGGCCGGAAAACAGGCAGACAGCAGGCCAAGAAACAGCAACACAACGGCATTCGTTTTCATGACAGTCTCCTGTGATCGGGGCCGCTCACCGCGGGCGCGGCGGGTGACGTATTATATTTTCCACATAAACCGGGAAATGCTTGTTCCTGATGTCGCTGTAGTACCGTTCAAGTGTACGCCTGACGACCGGAAATGCCAGCGCCTCCCACGGGATCTCGTGTTCCTCGAACAGCTTCACCTCCAGGCTCTCGTCACCCGGACCGAAGACTTCCGATTCCAGTTGTGCGCGGAACATCATATAGACCTGGCTGATATGCGGAATGCTGAAGACGCCGTACAGTTTCAGGTCGACTACCCGTGCGCAGGCTTCCTCGAGTGTTTCGCGTGCAGCAGCCTGTTCGGTCGATTCGCCGTTTTCCATAAAGCCGGCAGGCAGGGTCCACAGGCCGTAGCGGGGCTCGATTGCACGCCGGCACAGCAGCAGGCGGCCGTTCCACTCGGGCAGGCAGCCGGCGACAATCTTTGGATTCTGGTAGTGAACGATATCGCACGCCTCGCAGACATGTCGTGTGCGTGAATCGCCTTCAGGGACTTTTTCAACCAGTGGCTGGCCACAGTTGCTGCAA
>JBATJF010000295.1:0-4712 GCA_049668345.1 Gammaproteobacteria bacterium | reverse complement strand
GCGCAAAACAAAGGCCAATTTATTGGCGGCCACAGTTCGCCACTGACCCGCGTCGCTCAACCGGCCCCGGTTCAATAAAGTTCGCAGGCGCACGATAGTTGTCGGACAGCCCCGGTACCGACTGCCGAAGAGGATCAGCAGCCTATGGAAAATCGCCGCAACTATTACCGCATTCTGCATATCCAGCCGGATGCGCCGATGGCCATTATCAAGGCCAGTTACCGCACCCAGATGCAAAAACTCAGGATGCATCCTGACCTGGGCGGTGACGAGTGGAACGCCAGCCTGCTGAACGAGGCCTACCAGGTGCTCTCCGACCCGGGCAGACGCCGCGCCTATGACAGGGAATATTCCGGTGATCGCGGCAAAATCAGGAAATCCGCGCAACCGCGCACCGGGAGCGAACCCGCAGCTGCTGCCGGCAATCCGTTCGACAGCCACTTCGTGGCAGATCCATCATGCTGCCCGTTCTGCAAGACGCCTAAACCTGCCGCATCGACCTACGCCGGGCCGGGCAATTGCACGGGCTGCAGCGCCCCGCTGGAAGTCGCCAACGCCTTGCGGCTTGCCAACACTACGAAGCGTGCCATCGAGCGCATCTGTCACCGCGAGGCCGTCACCATCCACCAGACAACCGAAGACGCTGGCCAGCCCGGCAAGGTTCGCGACCTGTCACCGAACGGCATGCAGCTGCAAAGCATCCTGCCGCTGCGCGAAAACCAGGTAATCCGCATCAGCTGTGCCGCGCTGTCGGCAACCGGCCGCGTAACATTCTGCAACCGCGGCATGACCGGTGAACTGTTTATAGCAGGCGTGGAGTTTCTCACCTTGCGCTTTCACGAGCGCTCCGGCACGTTCCTTTCAGTCAGCGCCTGAACCCGAGATCGCCCGCAAGACCGCGGACGGCACACGTTGCAAATTTTCCCTGCGAACCGGCGTCGAACGGCGCACACGCTCGCTGTTCTTCCTCCGTACAACACTGTATTCTCGCTGTATCCCACATGCCTGGTTTGCCATGTACACCCTGAGCGTAATCCTGGCCTTGCTCGCATTACTCTGGCTCTGGCATATCAGCCAAAGCAGTCGTGACAAGGCGATAGCGACCGCCATAGACACCTGTCGAAAACAGGACGTACAGTTCCTGGATGGCACCGCAGCACTGCAGTCTCTCAGGCCGGCCTGGTCTCGCAGCGAGGGGCCTGTACTGCAACGCACCTATACCTTTGACTACAGCGACAATGGTATCGACCGGCGTACCGGTTGTATCATCATGAGAAATGTCCGGGTTGTAGCGGTGTTGCTCGATGCATGAACCGGTCACCATCGCGGATTTCAGGTCCGCGCTCGCCCGCAGCAACCAGGATTTCATATACAGCAGCGCCCCCTCGGACGATTGCGCAGGGATTCGCTTCCTGGGAACATTTCAGGGTACAGAGGTCATATGGGATGCTACTATCATGACCCTGACCTGCTACAACGCACGCCGGGCACAGGAAAACAAACCAGCGTTGCTGCGGCAATTTATCGATATCGAACGGACAGGCGACATCCGGCGCCGGATCGTCATCGGCCTGGGACTGAAGAAGATCGACATGCCCGCCCTGATGAAAACCATCATCATGGTAAGACAATACAAGCGACTGCATACCGGCCGGCACGAATTCGGTGCCGGGCAGGAATAATACCGCCCGGCACGTACTGCTATAATCCGGTGGCAATATACCGTTCAGGGAGCCGCACATGCCTTACTACATTTACATCGTCACCACCCAGGAATCGAATGATTCAAAATCACTCGACCATGTCAGCGAATACGACAGTTTCAAAACCGCGAAAACAGAAGTGAAGCGTCTGCGCGCGGAAGCTCCCCTGGCAGACAACCAGATCTACAAGATCATCTTCGCCGCCGACCGGCCCGAAGCGGAAAAGAGCCTGATTGAACACCGGGATGAACCCATCGCCAGGGAATGGGAAAAATAATCGCGCAACGGGTCTCGCGGAATGGAAGAAAAGGAATACAGGGAAACCTACAACACCGTCAATGAACGACGCTGCGTGTTCGAAAAAGCGATCAACTCACGACGCTGCACGTGCAGCAAATCCCAGCGATTTCATCTTGCAGATCGGGAAGGTATCGCCTGCAAATCCGCCGCGGGCAATGCACTCTGCTCGGTACTGCTGCAGCTCATGCGTAATAATGCACGGTTTGCCCTGCACCTGACGACTATCCAGGGTCCGCTTCCGCACGCCAAGGAGATCCGGGTTCAGACCGGCGGCTTGCTCGGCTTGCAGGGGCTTGTTTATCCCGAAAAAAAGGGCCAGGCCGGTGTCGATGACATCATCACCACCATCGATAACGCCTTGCAGCGTCATGGTAGCCTCGAGGATCTGCCCTTCGACATCATCGTGCAGGGCATCGTGAAATTCGAGGGCCGGAAAAAACACCCGCACAGGCACGAGGACACCTGACAGCTGTCCGCACGGCCGCGAGCGGCCGCCGATTCAGTGACCCTCAAGAATGATGCTGTCGATCGATGTCGGTGATACGGTCTCCAGGACTGCGCCGCCCAGTGTCGAGTGCCTGCGCACCTGGTAGTACACGGTCTTCCTGCCCTCGCCGGTACTCAGCATGAAACCGGGTGAAGCCTTGTAATCCAGCCATTCGGCATCGCCGAAATCCGCCTGTTCGCTCGCCCGGTACTGGGTCGGCGCACCGGAAACAGCACCATCGAGCGTCACGCCACGGCTGGTTGCAACAGGCGCCCCTTTATTGATGACAAAGCGAATGATCTGCAAACCCGCCATGGACTGGCTGGTTTCCGTATCGTCGGGCATGCAACGCGTACCGCCACCGCCGGCCGACAATGACAGTACGAGCATCCTGCTGGTATTGGAGGTAACCAGCGTTTCCTGCTCTGACATGAATCCCGCCATCGATGCCGTTACTATCAAGCGGGCGCCCGGCACGGATTCGAACACAGCATAGCCTTTGGCATCGGTCCTGGTTGCACCGAACTGGTCCAGCCTCGCGCTGGTACCCAGGCATACCGCAACACCCGGCAATGGCACGTTGGCGCCACGCTCAAACACCCGTACCCGCAGGTCAGCGGCGGACAACCCGGCTGACATGAACAGTAGCGTGCCGGCAGCGAGCAAACCCGATATTCTGTTCATTAATGGTTGTTTAATCACTGGTTCTCTCCTGGAAACTGGTCTGTTTCGAATTAATTAACTATCAATAGCACACCCGGCGTCGTGAAACACGGCCTGCAATCACAATCAATGCTGTCCGGCCCGCGACCCGCCCTCGCCAGCCCCTCCCCCAATCCCTTCAAGCACGCTGCGCAACTGGGCCTCCTCGACAGGGAAAGCAAGCCCGAAATGGACCGGCAAGCGTGCGCGCAGCTTTGCAAACTGCGGCTTGAACTCCTGTTCGTAAAATACGATCACCCGCGTATCGGGCAGGCGCTGGACGACGGCGAGCAACGACTCGAGACTGCTGGAACGATCGCGAAAATCCGACTGAAAGTTGAACTCGGCCACGATGACATCGGGCGTATGCTGCTTCAGGAAGCCGATTGCCTTGCGCATGCGTGTCTCCGTAACCACCCTGTAGCCGAGCGACTCATACAGTGGCGTGAAATTCGGATAGCCCCCCAGTTCGATGATCGAAAGCAACAAACGTGACTTTTCATCCATGTCTCTCACAAGTGCCCCTATCAGTCCGGGTGACGCCTCCTCCGGATATCTCGCCTGCCCCTAGGCAGTGCAGCCGGCTGATTCTTGACTGCACCCATCCTGAAAATACCTGTTTTTGCGTCAAAAATCAGTCTTTTTTATAGTGGTTCGTCAGTAATAAATTATATATGTCGTTGTTAATATGACTAATTAGTCGATTTCCCGAGAGAATTTCAAAATTTATTTAAATTAGTGCTTGCTTATTTTAGTAACTGCTTATATTATCTCTTCCGTCCTCGCAGACAAACAATTTTTCAACACACTTTAATGAGAATATTTTCAGGAGAAACAATATGAAAACTATCGCAACCGTGATTACTGCCGCTACGCTGGCTATCGCTTCCACCGCCGCTTCTGCATGGGGTGGTTGGGGTCCTTTCGGCAACAACGGCTACAACAACGGCTTCGGTGATGGATATGGAGACGGCGACTTCGACGGCGGCTTCAACATGAACTTCAGTGGTCGCGGCAGCGGTCGTGGTTATGGCCGCGGCTACAACAGCTACAACAGCGGTTACGGCCCTTACGGTTATGCCCCTTACGGTGCCCCGTACGGCGGTGCCCCTTACGGTGGCGCTCCTTATGGTTACGCCCCGGTCGCCCCGGTTGCACCGGCTGCCGCTCCGGCTGCCAAGTAAGTCGGTCTGACAGACCAGTAAAGCCGAACGGGGGTGGCTCGCAAGAGCCACCCCCGTTTTTTTACGCCATCCGGAAATTTGACGGGTTTACATTGAGAGCACGGCATCGCGGCCTCTGATGCAATGACCTGTTGTCGGCATCTATCACGCAGGCCCGTCGGGCCATCGATCAGGGTATCTGTCGCTATTCCGGCGGGTTATCAGTCAGGTTCGTCTGGCACAATACACCACGCATGGTGCTGATCAGATCCAGCAGTTTCTCGTTACTGACCGAATAATAGATGCGGTTGGCGTCACGCCGCGAACGGACGATGTTCTTGTTGCGCAGCTGATCCA
>JBATJF010000294.1:0-1506 GCA_049668345.1 Gammaproteobacteria bacterium | reverse complement strand
CACGAGACTTGATGATGCAGGGAATGACGCCCCCTGCGCAATGCGTCACAGGACAGGGCGACCGCCTTGTCTCCCATGGCAACAGGCTGTTGGCCGAATGAATTCGGCCCTACAACGGGAACCTACCCGCACGATTCGGGGAAGGGCCTTTTTTCACCTTTCACGTTTCACGTCTCTCGTCACATCAGATGCAGGCTGCACTTCGTGCACCGTTCAGGGTGCGTAATACGCACCCTGCGATTATTCCGTGTTCATCCGCTGATTCCGTGGCCAGTATCCCGTACACAGCGCGGGCGGGATCACACGCTGCGCCGGATGCGGCCAGGTTCAGTCGGGGTCCTGTGGCTCGCCGGGGGTGCGGCCATGGCGAGCGATAAGGTCACGCGCCGCATCGCCGTAGCGCCTGATCCACTGCGCCAGGACGGTGTCGCTGATCTGTCCGCCGCGCTGCAGCTGCTGTTCGAGCCGCTGCAGGCCCTCGTCGGAGATGCGATTAGCGCGCGAGACGCCGGGGGTGCGGGGTCGGTCAGGCATCGCCGGGCCGGTGCGGGCTTGCATCGGGCCGCATCATAGAAATGGCACCAGCACTTTCTCGATTTTCTTTGCCAGCTTCTTGTAACCGTCCTCGTTCGGATGGATCTCGTTCAGCCAGTCGCCGCTGTCGCCCACGGTATTCAACTCCGCGCGCTTGATGGTTTTGCGGGTGTCGATGACATGGAAATTGGGCAGGGTATGCGGCGGGCGGGTCAGTTCCAGGATGCCCTCCGCCAGCTGGTCGAACAGGTAGTCCGTCACTACCGTCCAGTCGTGTGCCGGTACCCCGGAGCGGGTCAGTGCATTGAATATCCACGGCCCGAGGGTCGCGACGATGAATTGCGCCGGCGCGTTGCGGGGGGTCGGGTAGTCGTAGGTGTGCACGAATATCGGGGTGTCGCGGGCCGGGCCGGTGGCATTGTCCCGGACCGAGACCAGTGAGCGGTAGCCCAGCTGGATATCGTCGACCAGACTGCCGAGCTTTTCCTGGTCGCAGTAGTCGGCCGGGCCGTGGATACTGAGTCCCTGGCGCTGCGCCTTGTCGAGGATGATCTCGTCGGCGCGGTCGATGAGGTCGTTGCCGCCGCCGCTGAGCAGGATGGCGTCCCAGGCATAGTCGTAGCGCAGCGCTTCCTTGTAGACGTAATTGTGCGCCAGCGCGGACATATGCACGATGGTGTCGCCGGGCGAGGCGCAGTTCAGGATCAGGGTTTCCTTGTGAAAACGCATTGACATCAGAAGGTTGGGCGCGAACAGGCCGCCGATGGTGAACCACGAATCACCCTCCGTCAGGATCAGCGAGTCATAGAAGAACGGATCGCCCGCGGTGTCTTCCAGGTCGAACAGGTCCCAGGTGGTGATGTGCGGTCTGAATTTTCCACGTGCCATGTTTCGGGTCCTCCCTGTCGGTGTGGGTGGGTGCCGGCGGTCAGTCGTTGCCGGTGCCGGCCCCGGAAGTCAGGCGCTCGATCT
>JBATJF010000293.1:0-2621 GCA_049668345.1 Gammaproteobacteria bacterium | reverse complement strand
ATCCACGGAAGAATAAAAACTGGCCGGATGTAGGGTGCACTCCGTGCACCGTGTCTGGTGCGTAAAACGCACCCTACGCCCGGGTAGATTTATTTTTCCGTGTTCTTCCGTGGATTCCGTGGCCATTATCATTCCGAGTTTAAAATCACCCTTCACCCTTCACGTCTCACTCAATGGTGCACAGAGTGCACCCTACGTACTTTCCGTGTATTTCCGTGTGCTTCCGTGGCCATTACCATTCGGAGTCTCAATTCACCTTTCACGCACACCCTAGCGTCCGTCATCCTCGAGACTGTCCGAGCTGTCGATATAGCCCTCGCGCAGGAGGTAGAGCATGATTTCCTGCGCGGCCTGCATCGGGCTCCTGCCGGTGGTGTCGATCCGGATCTCGGGGCTGACGGGGATATCGTACGGGTCACTGATGCCGGTGAATTCGGGGATTATGCCCTCTCGCGCCTTGGCGTATAAGCCCTTGCGGTCGCGCGCCTCGCATTCCTCCAGCGGCGTCGCGACGTGGATCTCGATATAGGCGCCGTACTGCTCGATGGTGTCGCGCACGTCGCGGCGCATGGCGGCATAGGGCGCAATGGGCGCGCAGATCGCGATGCCGCCGTTCTTGGTGATCTCGCTGGCGACGAAGCCGATGCGGCGTACGTTGATATTGCGGTGATCCCGGGTGAACCCCAGCTCGCTGGACAGGTTGAGCCGCACCACGTCGCCGTCCAGCAGCGTCACCGGGCGGCGGCCGTCCTCGATGAATTTTGCGTACAGGATCTTGGCCAGCGTCGACTTGCCCGAGCCGGACAGGCCGGTAAAGAACAGCGTGATGCCTTTCCTGCTGCGCGGCGGGTAGACCTTGCGCAACGCGGACAGCACGTCCGGGTAGGAGAACCAGGCCGGTATCTCCTGGCCGTGCTCGAGGTGCTGGCGCAGCTCGGTATCGGTAAAGCGCACGCATTCCCGGCCCTGCCCGGCCAGCTTGTCCTCTGCCACGAAACTCCCCGTTGCCGGCGAATAGCACTGCTCGACGACCGGGACCATGCGGATGCCCAGCTCGTCCTGGTACTTTTCCATCAACTGCTGCGCGGCATAGGGCGGGTAGAAGCGCTGGCCGTCGTCGCGCACGCCGGGCGGCGCGGCATGCTCCGGTCCCACGATCATGTGCGTGCAGCCGTAGTTCTGCCGGATGATGGCGTTCAGCAGCACCTCGCGCGGCCCCGCCATGCGCACCGCGGAGGGCAGCAGCGACAGCATCGCCATGTTGTGCGGGTAGTGCCGGCGTATCGCCTGGTAGCAATGCACGCGCGCGTAGTAATGCAGGTCGCCGGGCTTGGTCATGCCCACCGAGGGATGCAGCAGGATGTTCGCCTCCGCCTGCCGGGCGGCCTGCAGGGTGATCTCGCGGTGCAGCCGGTGCATGGGCTTGCAGGTATGAAAGCCGACCACGTTCTGCCAGCCCATTTTGACGAACATGTGACGCAGTTCTTCCGGCGTGTCGCGCAGGGTCTCGAAATCGAAATGGATCGGCAGCTGCACGCCTTCGATGGCGCCGCCGAGGCAGGTCGCGTGGGTGCGCTCCAGCAGGTTGCGCACACCCGGGTGCTCGGTGGAGGTGGTGCCGAAGACCTGCTCCGCCTCGCGCAGCCGGTCCGGCTGCCATTTATCGTCGACATGCAGCAGGGCCAGCATGAAGCCTTCGCTGTCACGCAGCGCCACCTGCTGACCCGGCTCGATCTTCTCGGCCAGCCGGTCCGGCACATCCAGCGTCACCGGGATCGACCACAGGGTGCCGTCCGGCAGGTGCATGCCGTCGACCACCGACTCGTAGGCCGCCTGGCCCATGAAACCGCGCAGCGGCGAAAAGCCGCCGTTCATCAGCAGCTCGAGGTCACAGGTCTGGCGTTCGTTGAGGGTGACGGACAGCGCATCAGCCGAGGCCATCTTGAGGTCCTCGGCGCGCGCCTCGTCGACGACCAGGTTGCACAGCGTCCCGCCGTGCGGCGCGATCAGGTGATCCATAGTGTGGGCAGCTTCCTTATCCGGCTTTCGAAACACTAACAGGGAATAATCTAACTGTATTTCAGTTGGTTATATATAGTACCAAAGTCGGTAACGGCGTCGGGGGACCGAGGATTCGACCAGGACTGCACATTCTATACTGCCTCGGGCGACATACCCAGCCGGGCATGCCAACTGCCGCCCCGCCAGCGGCGCAACGGGCGCTACCCGTGGCTATCGGCCATGGAATCACCGGCAGGAGCGGATATGGCCTACCGGTGGGTGAGAGGTGAATTCCAGGCGGGATAAATAATGGCCACGGAAGCACACGGAAATACACGGAAAGAACGTAGGGTGCACTCTGTGCACCATTGAGTGAGACGTGATGGGTGATTTTTAAACTCCGAATGATAATGGCCACGGAATCCACGGAAGAACACGGAAAAATACAACCAATCTCCTTCAGGCACGTACCGGGACGATGAGGAGCGGACGTGGTCCGCGATCCTGTGAAACACCCCCATCGCGCATGAGATGTGCTTGTATGTTTCCTCCGGTTCCCGGAAAAGTGCCTGGCACACGGGCTGATATGCGATAGCTCTTTGTTATGCCTGCTTTATTGG
>JBATJF010000292.1:0-25432 GCA_049668345.1 Gammaproteobacteria bacterium | reverse complement strand
CTTACCTGACCGGGTGGACGAACGGGAAGATATCGGTGGCACCGATGGCGTCGGTGATGATGAACACGATGAAGATGAGCAGGATCACGCCCAGCACGCTGTCGCCGCCGGCCTGCAACTGCCCGATGCCCTGGTTTATACGGGCAAGTTCACTGTCAGTCAGGTGCTGCATGCGTTCGCTGGCCCATTCCGGACTGACGCCAAGGGCCTGTAACTGCTGCTGGGCACCCTGCCTGCCAAGCAGTTGCTGCAGGCTGTCACGGGTTTGCTGGTGGCTGCTATTGGCCAGCAGCTCGTCGTTGCCGACCATGGCGGCCTGCGCGGGCAGCACAGGCATCAGCGCAAGCAGCAGGGACAGCAGGAAAGCGAGAGGGCGTTGCAAGATGCTCATGCGGAAATCTCCAGTGAATTTTCAACTGTCAATTCAGGCCGGTTGCCCGTATTGAAACCGTTCTAATAGTAGCACCAATTCCGTGCGGGAACAGGTCCGGCCGTTACTGCCGGTAGGCACCGGCCTGGCTGAAGGTTCGCTGTACGGGCGTCAGTTCCACGCGCCGGTTCAGGATACGGCCGGGTTCGGTGGTGTTGGGCGCCAGCGGGCGGCTTTCGCCGTGACCACGATACGTCAGCAGCCCTGAGTCAACGCCCTGCTCGACAAGGTAATTGCGCACGGCCCGGGCGCGCCGATTCGACAGGTCGAGATTGTAGGGGCCGGTGCCTTCGGCGCTCGCATGGCCGCCGACTTCCAGTGCCTGCTGCGGATTTTCGCGCAGTGTCTTCGCAACGCTGTCGAGGACCTTTTGGGAATCCGGTGTCAGTTCATCGGAGTCGAAATGGAAGTTCACGCCGCGCAGGATCCAGCCTCCGCTTGCGGGGCGCGATGGCATATAGGCGGGATAGACGGGATAGCCGCGATAGGCATTGTAGCGATTATAGCCACTGCCATGACCACGCCCGCTGAAGGAGGTGCCGAAACTGAAACCGCCGTCTGCGGCGCCGTCGAACGGGCCGGCGCCGTAATAGCCGTTATGGCCATAGCCGGGACCGTAACCCCAGGCCTGGACGTGAGCGGGGGTCAGGGCGAAGCCTGACAAGGCAATAACTGCGGCGAGGACGGTAGACTTCATTGCGCGATTCTCCTGCAAGATTAGTAATTAATTGAATAATTATACAGAAGCCGGGAATGGCATGGAATTAATAAATTATTCCTTGCTTCACAAGAGGTTGCATGACCTGACTCATGCTTGCGCAATCCTTGCATACCGGCAATACCGTACACGAAATGTGTATCGGCACGGCAGCCGGTATCCTGTGAAAACGCTAGCGTTTGACCGCGCTGTCACGGTAATGCGCATCGAGCCAGCAGCGCGGCAGCGGCTCACCCGAAGGAAACTGCAGGTCGGACTTTTTGAATTTTTCCGGGTCCTGCACCTCTTCCCCGTGCTGGTAGCGCCCCACCACGTGTTTGCAGAACGGATCGAACAGGTCGTTCAGTGACAGTATCTCAACCAGGTCGTCCTTGGTGCTGTGCTTCAGGAACATCGTATCCTCCAGGCTGGCTTATTCAATGAGTATCCGGCAAGTATAGTCTTTATTGCAGGCGTTTGTCCGCACGTGCTACACCATGGGCCGCTATGGACGATCCGGTTTTCCGTATTGACGATGTAGCCGACGACCCGCGCCGGCTGACGCAGTCCGTGCTGCAGATCACGGCGCTGCTTGGCCTGTACCAGGCCGAGCTCGCGCGCATCCTGTGCATCAACTGCGGGGACATCGGGCAACTCGCGTCCGGCCGCCGTTGTCTGGAACCGGACAGCGAGCCATGGCGGCAGGCCCGGTGCCTGGTGCGTCTGTATCAGGCCCTGTATGCCCGGCAGGATGGCAACGGTGCCGCCATGTGTCACTGGCTGCGGGTGCCGCACCCGGTGCTCGGTGGCGTGCCGCACCTGCTGATGGTCGACGCTGGCCGGCTGGCAGATGTGGTCCACTGCCTCGAGCAGGCAGCCGGCCCGCCGACAACCGGGTGACGAATACCCCGTATGGTCCGCATGATTGATTTGCAAATGCAGTGCCGGACATGGAGTATCTCCACACAGACCCGTGTGCATCGCAGTCCGCTGCGGCCATCTATACAACATAACGGAGAACAATCTTGCATACAGTCAAACTGATCATGATGCTGGTATTGCTGGCTGGCGCGACGGGGTGCGCAGCACTCAGACCATCTGCCGACGGCGCAGGCGATGCTGTTGCCGGGACCGTAAGTGAATCCGCTACTGCCGGCTGGTGGTATGCACGCTTCAGCATTGCCCGTCCCGACGGCGAGGCGCCGCGCTGGCATATCGACAGTCTGCTGGGCGGGGAGGTGATTGCACCGATGTTCGATCGCAATTATAAGGACATCATGATCTGGCGCGTGCACCGGCGTGCCGGCGACGACGCCCACGGTCACGTGTTCAGCTTCATCTTCTACAGCACCGCCGCCGCTGCACAGCGTATCTATACCGACCTGGAAAACAATCCCGTGCTGCGCAAGCTCCGGCAGGATGGCACGGTGACAAGCGCCGCTTACGATGACCTCGCCACGATTACACGTCCGCACATCGAGGATACCAGCGACGCAAGCTGGTCGCCGGTAGTGCAGGAGAGCTGGCCGGCATTTGCCATGGGCGCAAGCCGCATGTGGCTGGACATGGTGGGTGTGATTGCCGACGGGCTCGCCGATGAGCCCGACCTGGAACAGCGCTATCGCGCTGTGCAGCAGGAGGTCGATGCTATCTGGGCCAGCCAGGGCCAGCATGCCATGCTGCATCACCTGAGCGCGGTGTTCGGCTACCAGCCGTTGCTCATCACCTATTGATAGCCAGACAGGACCAGACGCACATGCAATGGCTCGACCGTATACCGCTTGCCCTGTTGTTGCCGCTGGCCGTGGTGCTGGCGCTGGCGCCTTTTACACCGGAGCCTCATCTGCTCGAAAAGCTCAGGATGCTGTTCAGCGGCACGCTCACCCGTCCCATCGACATCTTCGACCTGTTCCTGCACGGGACACCCCTGCTGCTGGTGATCCTGAAGCTGACCCTGCGCGGACGCAGCCGGGGTTGATGGTCAGGGTGTGCGGGCAAGGGGCCGGAGAGGCAAGTTGCGGATGCGTGCCTGGCCGGAGCCCGTAAAACCCGCGGATCAGATTTCCGGTTTGCTGCGCTTGTAGGTTATTGTGTTTGTAGATATGGAAAACCCGGCTTCGCTGTGTCTTTAGATGCGGGGTATAGTCAGGTCAACCTAACAATAACGATTCCCAGACCAGTGGCGGCGATGACAGCTACCTTCTTTCACAGGGCAATGAACCGGGCCGTTCTGCTCTGCTCACTGCTGTTCTGCGCCGGGGTGGTTCAGGCTGTACCGGATGCCATGCTGGAACAGATCCGCAAGCAGCACGCCGTGCACGGGCTGGAAGTGGCCAGGGGGGTTGCTCAAGGACTTGGTCTGTTGCTGCGCGAGGAGCGCGGCCAGCCGCTGGTGCCGGTGATTGTCGATCAAACGGTTACCGCCCGGGCGGATTTTCAGGGCCGGCTTGCCTCCGCCGGCGCACGGCTGGATGCCGTGTCGCGTTCCTATGCGCGTATCCTCGTGCCGCTGGCGCGACTGGACAACCTCATCAATGCCTTTCCGGATGAACTACTACGGGCACCATTCCCCGTCAAGCCACTGTTCGGTCTGGGCAGTGCACTGTCCGAAAGTGTGGCCCTGACCGCGGCAGACGGCTACCAGGCTGGCAACCTGGACGGCACCGGCACGAAGGTGGCGGTGATTGACCTTGGGTTTGCGCAGCTCGCCAATGCGCTGGCCAGCGGCGATCTGCCGGCCACGGCCTGCGATGCCTCACACAGCCAGGACTTTACCGGCACCGGGCTGACGACCGGCACACAACACGGCACCGGTGTCGCCGAGCATGTGGCCGACATGGTCCCCGGGGCAGAGCTGTATTGTCTCAAGGTCAATGACCAGGTCGGTTTACAGAACGCCGCCGACTATCTGCGTACCCACGGCATCCGGATCGCCAATCATTCCGTCGGCTGGGCGCTGGCGAGTTATTACGATGATACCGGCCCGGTCAACGCCATCATCAATGCTTCCCACGATACAGACGAGGTATTCTGGGCGGTGTCTGCCGGCAACGACGCGCAGCGTCACTGGCGCGGTACCTGGGCGGATACCGATGGCGACAACTGGCTGGAATTTGCCGCGGGCGATGAACTCATGGCACTGACGGGCACGGCCGGTACGGTTGCCGTGTATCTGAACTGGGGCCAGTACGGTCCCGGAAGCAAGACCGACCTGGATCTGTTTGTCGTAAACAAAAACGGTATAACCATTGCAAGCAGTGAGATTTGGCAATATCCGGGAGCGGATCCCGCCGAAGCCGTGAGCTTCTCCTATCTGGCCAGCCAGGCGCCCTACAGCATCAAGGTCATGCGTAACGGGGGGGCGAGTGCCGCCGGGCTCGACATCACGCTGTTCAGCTTCTACCACAATTTCGAATATCCGGTTGCCGCGTCCAGCCTGATGGACCCGGCCAATGCGCATGGCGCCTTCAGCGTGGGTGCTGTCTACCAGGGAAGCTGGACACAGGCCAATCCACCGATACGCTCGTATTCGAGCCTGGGCCCCACCAACGACGGCCGCTTGAAACCGGACCTGGTCGCACCCGATGGCACCGCAAGCCTCACCTATGGTGTATCCAGCGGTACCTCCTTCAGTTCGCCGACGGTCGCGGGTGCGGCGGCCCTGCTGCTGCAGCAGGATCCATTGCAGGATGCGCTTACGCTCGCCAGCCGCCTGCTGGGCGAGGCCATTGATGTTGGTGCGGCCGGTCCCGATACCGTGTTCGGGGCCGGCAAGTTGCAGTTGCCGCTCATTGATTCGGACAATGACGGGCTGAGTAATGTTGTGGAGATTCAGCTCGGTACCGATGCATTGAATCCGGATACCGACGCCGACGGCCTGACCGACTTCGAGGAAGCCCAGACCTACCTGACCAATCCACTGATCTCGGACACGGATGGCGATACCCTCTCTGACGGTGATGAGGTGAGCCTGTACTCGACGGATCCGCTGAATCCCGACAGCGACGGCGATTTCGTGGTCGATGGCGAGGAGATCAATCTCTACGGATCCGATCCCAACCATGATGACACCGGCGACCTGGCGCCGCGCGGCAATCCTGATGGTTCGCTCAATGCCGGCGACCTGGTGGTGCTGATGCGGCTGGTGATGGAACTGGAAACGCCCGATGCGCGTGAGACCTTGCTGGCAGATATCAATCATGACGGCTCGCTGAATGCAGCTGACATCCTGCTGCTCATGGCAGCGCTTGGCCTGTAGGTGCTGGCCTTGCCTTGCCCGCTGGTATATTCGCTCTGTTGCGCCCATTCAGTGATAAACAGCGGCACCGTCAGCACGAGCTGATAACCGTCACCAGCTACCAGCGGCGTTGATTTTCTGTAAACCTTGCAGTGGTGCAGGCTGCACGGTGATATGCCTGCCGGTATTACCTTCTATTTCAACATGCTGGGGGTGAACGCCGCACCGGCGGGCCGTCTGCCTGGAAATATGAGATAATGCCCAGCTTTACGTTTGCCGGGGCGGTCCCGGGCGAGCATCAGCCGACAGGATATACCGTGATCTCTACCGCCAATCTCACCATGCAGTTCGGGGCGAAGCCCCTGTTCGAAAACGTCTCGGTGCGCTTCGGCGCGGGTCATCGTTACGGCCTGATCGGCGCCAACGGCTGCGGCAAGTCGACCTTCATGAAAATACTTGGCGGCGATCTGGAGCAGACCGCCGGTACGGTCAGCATCGACGAGAACGAACGGGTCGGCAAGCTGCGCCAGGACCAGTTTGCCTTCGAGGAATTTACCGTCATCGATACCGTCATCATGGGGCATGAGGCGCTGTGGACTATCAAGCAGGAACGCGACCGGCTCTACTCCCTGCCGGAGATGAGCGAGGACGAGGGCATGCGCGTGGCAGACCTGGAAGTGCAGTTTGCCGAACTCGACGGCTACAGCGCCGAGTCACGCGCGGGCGAGCTGCTGCTGGGCCTGGATATCCCGCTCGAGCAGCATAACGGCCCGATGTCGGCGGTTGCGCCGGGCTGGAAGCTGCGGGTGCTGCTGGCGCAGGCGCTGTTTGCAGATCCGGACATCATGCTGCTGGACGAGCCGACCAACAACCTCGATATCAACACCATTCGCTGGCTGGAAGGCGTGCTGAACGAACGCAACAGCACCATGATCATTATCTCGCATGACCGGCACTTCCTGAACAGTGTCTGTACCCACATGGCAGACCTCGACTACGGCGAGCTGCGCATCTACCCGGGTAATTACGATGACTACATGACCGCGGCCACACAGGTACGCGAGCGCATGTATGCCAACAATGCGAAGAAAAAGGCCCAGATCGCCGAATTGCAGACCTTCGTCAGCCGTTTCTCGGCCAATGCCTCGAAGGCCCGGCAGGCGACCTCGCGTGCGCGCCAGATCGAGAAGATCAAGCTCGAGGAGATCAAGCCATCCAGCCGGGTGAACCCCTATATCCGTTTCGAGCAGGCGAAGAAACTGTACCGGCTGGCGCTGGACGCCGAGGGCCTGGGCAAGTCCTGGGGTGAGCAGCGTATCTTCGACCGGCTCGACCTGAAGATCGAGGCGGGCGAGCGCGTGGCCATCATCGGCGCCAACGGTATCGGCAAGACGACCCTGCTGCGCACCCTGGCCGGCGACCTGGAGAAAGACAAGGGCCAGCTGAAATGGTCCGACAACGCGGAACTCGGTTACTTCGCCCAGGATCACGCGGACGAATTCGACAGCGACATGAGCCTGTTCGAATGGATGAGCCGCTGCGGCAGGGAGGGGGACGACGAGCAGGTCATCCGCGGCACGCTCGGGCGCCTGCTGTTTTCGCAGGACGAGATCAACAAGCCGGTCAGGGTGGTTTCCGGTGGCGAGCAGGGCCGCATGCTGTTCGGCAAGCTCATGCTGCAGCAGCCTAACGTCATGCTGATGGACGAGCCGACCAATCACCTCGACATGGAATCGATCGAGTCGCTGAACCTGGCGCTGGAAAACTATCCGGGTACACTGATCTTCGTCAGTCATGACCGGGAATTCGTGTCGTCGCTGGCGACGCGGATCATTGAAATGAAGCCGGACGGCGTGGTCGATTTCAACGGCAACTACGAGGAGTACCTGCGCAGCCAGGAACTCGCGATGAAAAAGGCGGGTTGACGTACATGCCGGCGCCGCTGCACCTGTGCCACTGAAACAGGAACGATTGCGATGACCAATATCATGGGTGTATTGCTCAACGGCATTGCCCAGCTGGAGTACGACCGCGACAAACTGCTGCCGGAACACCAGCTGGCCTACCTGGACCGCATGGATGCGAAGATGGACAGCGGCATCCTGATCGGTACCGAGACCGTCCACAACCCCGACCTGAACCAGCGCACCCAGTTTGCGGCCGCCAACCTGGTGCATGCACTGCAGACGGCCGACGAGGCCACGGCGGCAGCCATGTGCAGCTACCTGGCCATCCGTCTGCCCGATCTCAAGCAGGTGCGCATCGAGGATGACGATGACAATGTCACCGTCGAGTTCGTCTTCGACGAGGCCTACCGCAAGCAGGTGGTGGTGGATTTCAAGCCGCTGCACTGAGGGGCGCGGCGCGCCGGTCCCTGCTCGCGTTTCCAGGGCGACCTGCCTTTTTTATAAAGTTAAAAAACCAATACTAACAAAAAGTTGTGAAATATTAATATTATTGACGTTAACTTGTGCCTGGCGGATTCGCTGCTTTTAAACGGCAGATTCGCTACTATACGCACGCGTCGGCGACACGCGTCCCGGCGTCAAGGAATTCGGAGGAGATTATGGATTTTGCCCAGGCACTCGGGATGAACAAGGCGTCGGAAACACCCGATGCAGAACGTGAAAAGGTACAGCTCTACATCAACCTGAAGCTGGCATCCTCCGGCCAGCCGACCTGCATCCCGCCGGAATCCGCACGCCTGTTCGGCATCACGCGCGACCTGTTGCGCAGCTACCGTGAAAAGAACCGCCTGCTGTCCAGTTACCAGTGCCCGGTCGACAGGCGCATCCAGGATTTCCTCAACCGCTACCTGGCAGGGACCGGCACGGAACAGGCACCCATGTTGCCAACCCAGACCTTCGTGCTCGACCGGCACGGCGTGGCGCGTGAACTGTCGCTGCCGATGGGCAGGAACGAGTTTCATTCCGACATCGTGTCCAGCTATCGCGTGGAGCAGGGTGTGCTGCACAACCCGGCCAGTGACCGGCGCACCACCAAGGGCTCGTTTCATATCGCCGAAGGCGGCCTGCCGATCCCCGGTGACAAGAAGGCGGTACCGAGGCAGAGCTTTGCACGCATGCTGGAGCGGGCGCTGGTGCCGACCGATGAGCTGCTGACCATCCCGTTCACCGCCGGGCTGGCCGTGCCGGCGCGCATGTTCGTCTCGCTGCTGCTCAGGCCGACGGTGTGCCCCGAGGTTCCGGGCATGCAGCCGGAGAAGACCATGGAAGTGCGTTTCTTCGCGCCGGGCAACCTGGTCAGCAACCTGGACTTTGTGGAAAGCATCTTCGGCAACGGCGGGAATCCGCAGCTGGCTGAAATCGATGCGGCACTCGATGTGGATCACTGGACCGGCACCACCGGTTGCGTGATCCTGGCGCCGCACCTGGTCGGCATGACCAAGCGCGAGGCAGGGCTGCCGGAATGGAGCGAGGCCACGTCACGCCAGAAGCGCGACGGCATGTGCTGGAAGGACGAAACAGAGCTCTATAACGACGGCGAGGCCTTCAAGTTGACCGCACGTGACGCCTCCGGGGTGGTGGTGACCCTGCTGGCGGACAACTACTTCGGCTACTGCAAGAAGGAAGTGAAGACGCAGATCGGCTTTTCGGCCAACCTGATCGGGCTTGCCGAGGAGGAGCATGCCGGCGGGGCGCTGGCATTTGCGCGCCGCAATCACGGCGAGGAGTTTGGCGTCGACAGCCGCACCTATACTATCCCGGGTTATTCCTTCGACGACATGGTCGAACGCTATGGCGCGATGATGGACGTGCAGCCGGAAGGTTATGCCGTGGATCGCAACTATCCGCAGATCATCTACCTGCCGCAGAAGCTGCGTATGGACCTGAATGCCCAGACCATCAGCTGGGAACATGACGGCGTGTTGCAGACCATCCGCCTGCAACCGGAAAGAATCTACATGCAACCGAACGGCTATCGTGTCGAGATGGAAAAGCACCCGGGCGCCCCGTCCTGGCGCCTGGTGGGTACGAGCGCGGATGGCACCTTCTGTCACAAGCCCAGCACGGTATCCGGCGGCGGCAAGTCCGAGATTTCCAAGTCGCTGAACGACGCGGTGATCTACCGGCCCCTGTTTATCGATGACCTCGACAAGGACCTCGCGCAGGTACAGGAAATCTTCTCACGCGACTACACGTCGCGCTTCAAGCCGGGTTTCGAGGGCGAGGACCGTGATGCCACGCGCAAGCCGCTCAGTGCCGAACGCAGCCTCGGGTCGGTGATCAAGTTGCTGACGCCGACTTCCCTGTACACCGACGACTACAACGCCTGGCTGGCCTCGATCTCGCCACGCATACTGGCGCTGGTTTACCTGATCAAGCGCTTCTACCGTACCGAATGGGGCGACAACTGGCGCAGCCACCTGTCGGTCGACGAGGTCGATGGCGCGCCAGCGCATGAGCTGAAGCTCGATGACCGGAACATCATCGCATCCTACCTGCGCGTCGGCTTCGACAAGGGCGGCAAGTGGCGCACCTTCAAGCTGCGCCAGGACTACATTGCCACAGAGAAGGTGCAGATGGAGGATGATATCTCCGCGTCCGTGGTGGTGCCGGCGAAGTGCATCGAGGGCTGCGGTCCGCACACGCGCGGCGATCACAGCGTCAAGCTGGTCAAGAACTGCGAATATCGCCTGTTCCAGCGTCCGGACGATGCCATCCATCCCGGCTTCGACAGGCAGACCGAGCTGGAGATGTCGCAGCCTGGCAACTTCATGGCCAATTACCAGCCACTGAACAGGGGTCACCTCGCCAACCTCGTGGAAGACGTGCACATCTTCTACAAGTACAGCGCCCCCATGCAGGAACTGTTGCGCACGGCCTATGAAAAAGGCAGTGAATTCACCGTGTCATCCGCACACCCGCGGATGGTGGACGGTGCGCCATCGAAGAATCCGCGCTATCTGCAGGTGCGCCCCGACCTGGTCCGGCCGGAGCGGAAGTACCTGGCCGAGATGGGCACACGTCTGCAGCGCAAGCTGGATGCGCAGGCACCGATCTGTCATCCGGTCGATGCGGTGCTGGCCGGGCGGCGCAACAATCCGCCGGAACCCGGCATCCGGCCACTCGCGGTGTACAACCCGATCCACTACCAGGAACTGCCCGAGCTGTTCATGGATTTCATCTGCAGCCTGACCGGCAAGTCACCGTCCACGACGGGGGCCGGCTCCGAAGGCGCACTGACGAAAGGGCCATTCAATGCGCTGCGTCCGACCGCCGACCTGAACAACGCGCTGGTGTCCATGATCCTGACCGGCCATGCCGGTTTTTCCAGTTCGGCCGGTTACGTCGGGCCGTACGTGCGGGTCGATCACGACATCAGCCTGCTGATCCCCGAGATCTGGGCGCGCCTGTCGCTGGAGGAGCGTGAGCCCGGCTGGCTGATCGAAAAGGGCTTCCTGGAGCATCTGGAGGACTTCGATCACGGCGGCAAGCGGGTGCTGGCGAGCCGGCTCGGGTATCGCATCACCCAGCGTTTCGTGCACGGGTTCCTCGGCAAGATCTTCGACAACCCGGACGCGGTGTTCACCGACGAGATACTGAAACCGGAGATCCAGGATTTCGAGGTCTATGTCGATGGCATCAACAACATCGTCGAGGCACAGCAGCGCGTGGCGCTGCAGTATCTCGAGGACGGCAGCGTCGAGGATGCCTGTCCGCCGCTGCAGGCGCTGTTGCTGGTGATGGCGACAGGCAAGTACGCGGGCATGGATGCGCATCACCCGGATTTCCGCGCCATGTTCACGCGCGAAAGCCTGCTGGCATCGGACTGGTACAAGGAACGGCTCGAGATCAAGCAGCAGCGTGACATCGCGCTGTGGCAGCGTCATACCGCCAGCCTGCAGCATTTCCTCGATCTCGAGATCTACGCCGACGAGGCCGAGCGCCTCGCCATCCCCGAGCGCTTGCAGCATGCCCGGCTCAAGCTGCAGGCGGTGGAGAGCCCGGAATACCTGCAGAAACTGGTCGGCACCCTGGGCGCCGATCCACTCGGACCGGCCCGGGTCATGCAGGAGCAGCGTATCGTAGACTGGGGCAGGGCCAGGCTGTCACCGGGCTTCAGCAGTAATACCGGTCAGGAACCGCAGGCCGCCGCGAGCTACCGGGTGCCGTCGCTGCTGGAACGCTTTACCTCGCGCTTCAAGCGGGCACGCGCAAACTAGACACTTCGGTGAATTTGCGATGGCGGACGTCATACGCTTCAGGAAACCGACCGCCGCCGACAAGGCGAAGGGCAACACGCTGTGCCGGCGTGGTTTCCACAAGTGGGTACTGGTGAACGAAAACCCGTTCGACAGCAAGCAGGGCAGGCTGGTGACCGGCTACCGCTGCAGCCGCTGCGGTGTGCTGAAAACGACGGGTCGCTGAAGTTACATGCTGGTCATTTCACGCAATGTCTCGATCCCGGAACATGAAATCGAACTGACGGCGATCCGCGCACAGGGCGCCGGCGGGCAGAATGTCAACAAGGTCGCGTCCGCGATTCACCTCCGGTTCGATATCAAGGCCTCCTCGTTGCCGGATTTCTACAAGCATCGCCTGCTGCAATTAAGCGACCGGCGCATCACCGCCGACGGTCAGATCATCATCAAGGCGCAGCGCTTTCGCACCCAGGAGCAGAATCGTACCGATGCCCTGGCACGCCTGCAGGAACTGGTCAAGGATGCCGGGGTCATGCAACGCCGGCGCGTGCCGACGCGGGCGACCAACGCCTCGAAACAGCGCAGGCTCGATACCAAGACGCGGCGTGGCCGAGACAAGCAGATGCGCGGCAAGGTGACGACAGACGAATGATGATCTGTCGTGATTCGTATCGGTAGCCACAGCATCCACCGAGGTTTCCGTTGTCATATCCTCCTGAAGAATAGCCACGGAAGAACACGGAAAGATAACAACCAACTTCCTTCAGGCATACAACGCGCCGGGACCTGTAAGAGCGAATCCCATTCGCGATTTTATTAATATCTATCGCGCATGAGATGCGTTCCTGCAACACACTGTCCTGTAGTGAAGCAGGAGAGTGCAAGATTCCATTTTTCATAAGGACTGGCCACGGAACCTGCGGAACAATAAAGAATGAATTTGTTTTTCCGTGTTCTTCCGTGGATTCCGTGGCCATTATCTTCTGGAACTAGCCACGAAACCCACGGAATCCATGGAGCAATTAATATTGATTATGTAATTCGAGCCATATCGTGCGGTTCCTTGGCTATTCGCTTGCATGCGATCGGGGTGTGCAGGATGCGGTGCGGGCCGGGCCGCGGCGACTGCGAATACGACGCATAACAGGACTGCAAGGGGTGCGAGCTCAGGACTGCGGGTAGCTGATCTCGACGATCACGTAGCTGGCGCTGCCGCCCGGCGTGGCCACGAGTACCGCTTCGTCCAGGCCCTTGCCGAGCAGGGCGCGCGCCATGGGTGAGTCGATGCTGATCCAGCCCTGTGCGGGGTCGAACTCGTCCGCGCCCACGATGCGGTAGCGGACCAGCTTGCCTGCGTCGTTTTCCAGCGTCACAGTGACACCGAAAAAAGCCCGCATGCAGTCGGACGGCGGGTCGCGCACGACCTTCAGTACGGGCAGGCGTTTTTGCAGGTAGCGAATGCGCCGGTCGATCTCGCGCAGTTCCTTTTTGCGGTAGATATACTCGGCGTTTTCCGAGCGGTCGCCCTCGGCGGCGGCCGCTGTCAGCGCGCGTGTGACATCGGCGCGCCGTGTCCACAGCGCCTGCAGTTCGCTGGCGAGTTTGCGCTGGCCTTCCGGCGTGATGTAGGGCGATGATTTCGGTGCGGGCGGGCGATAGCGTCCCATCGGGGTGGTCCTGCGATGCGGAACGTCTCGTTCAAACAGGAACCCCGCGCAAGCGCGGGGTTCCGTTACTGCTCAGGTTATGGACTTTCCCTATTGCCCGCTGACGTTGACTGCCTGCAGTCCCTTTGGACCCTGCTCGACATCAAAGTTTACTGTCTGGCCTTCCGCTAGGGTCTTGAATCCTTCCCCGCTGATCGCAGAGAAATGTACGAAGACATCCTCGCCACCATCGCTGGGTGCGATGAAACCAAAACCCTTGGACTCGTTGAACCATTTAACAGTACCTGTAGCCATTTAACACCTCTGAAAAATAATGATTAACAGATTCCAGAATGCAGATTAAACGTGTGGACAAGCTGGAGTTACAGCAGGAACTTCCGGGATGACCTGAGAAATGTGCAATTCTGTCATAAATGCGAATCGAAAAATGGCAGGAATGATCCGTGCCCCCCTTGTCGATCACGAGCCGATCATACAACAGAACAAGACGCAAATACCATACTCCTGTCCATGTTCCTGTCGCGAATGAAGGGTCGGAAAACTGACGTCGCGTATCGCGCATGAACACTGGCCAGTGCCGGAGGCTTTGCGCATAATGACATGCTTTTCACGGGGCGATTCATTATGTGGTTCAGGAATCTTCAGGTATATCGTCTGGGCAAGTCGTTCGATCTCACACCCGACATGCTCGATACCCGTATGCAGTCCGCCGCCTTCGGTGGATGCAGCCGGATGGAAATGCTCGCGCTGGGCTGGGTGCCGCCGCTGGGCCGGCATGGTCAACAGCTGGTGCATGCGGCCAACGGGTACCTGATGATCTGCCTGCGCAAGGAAGAAAAGATCATGCCTGCAGGCGTGGTGCGGCAGTTGCTCGAGGACAAGGTCGCCGAGGTCGAGGCGGCCGAGGGACGCGAGATCTACCGACGCGAACGGATGCGCATGAAGGAGGAGATCATCGTCGATCTGCTGCCGCGCGCGCTGACCCGTATCAGCGACCTGTTCGCCTACATCGATACGCGCAACGGCCTGCTGGTCATCGACAGCCCGTCGCCCGCCAGGGCGGAATTGCTGGTCAGCCAGTTGCGATCCACCCTGGGTCGGTTCCCCGCCACGCCGCTGCAGACCCGGCAGGCGCCGGCCAGCGTCATGACCCGGTGGCTCAACGGTGAACCCCTGCCGCACGATTTCGAGACGGGCGCGGAGTGCGTGCTGAAACATCCGGACCCGGAAGGCGGCGTCGTCACCTGCAAGCACCAGGACCTGGGTGCGACCGAGGTACGCAACCACATCCGCGGCGGCAAGCAGGTGGTACGGCTGGCGATCCAGTGGCGCGAACGCCTGTCCTGCGTCATCCAGGACGACCTGTCGATCAAGCGCCTGCGGTTCGAGGATATCGTCACGGAGGCGGAGGCCGGTACCGAGGCCGACGATCCGGTCAGCCGCTTCGACCTCGACTTCTCGCTGCTGGTGCTGGAGCTTGCGGAATTCCTGCCGGAACTGGTGCGGGTGCTGGGCGGCGAGGCGCTCCCGGAAGGGGTACAGGCAGGCAACGGCGAGTCAGGTGAACCGGTAACCGCGGCGGACGTCGCCGACGCTGAGCCCGCCTGACCGGGCCGTGACTGACCTGCACCCGCAACTGCAGGCGGACTGCCTGGTCATCGGGCGCTTCCCGCTCTGTCACCTGCTGCTGATGCAGGACGCCAGCTACCCCTGGTTCATCCTGGTGCCGGACCGTGACGGGGTGCAGGAAATCCATCAACTCGCAACGGCCGACCAGCGACAGCTCATGGACGAGTCCGTGCTGCTGTCGCGCGCACTGGTAGCGGCGTTCGCGCCGGACAAGCTGAACATCGCGGCACTGGGCAATATCGTGCCGCAATTACATGTGCATCATGTGGTGCGCTACCGCACCGATGCCGCCTGGCCGGCACCGGTGTGGGGCAGGGCGCCCGCCAGGCCCTATGACAGGCCCGGGCTGGAAGCCTTGCTGGCACAGCTCAGGCCGGTATTGCCCGCGGAGTTCGACTGGCAGCTGCACTGAAGGCAGTTTTGCCGGGCTGGCTGCGGACAAAAAAATACCCGTGCAAGGTGCTACGGGTATTCATCATGCGTTTTATCTTGATTATTTTGCCGCGGCATATGCCACGGTTTGGAACTTGCTATTGTGCCACTAACCCACGCGTTCGGCGCACAATTGCTGACCGGTCATCTGGGCGAGGATCTCGAACGAGGACGTGGAGTCGGTATCGTAGGAGACCAGCATCAGGTGCGGGCGTTTGTCATTGAAGTGGGCGTGAACGACCCCCTTGTTCCCCGTCAGTGCCTTTTCGATGGTGCGCCGGCTGTCTGCCCCCAGGGTGTTGTCGATGTGCATGACCATGTCTGTGATGTGCATGATTTACTCCTCCTTAATTTAAACGAATAAGGACCAGCGATTTGCTTCGGGTGGCTGCATTTTTGTGGCTTCCCTGTCTCCCAGCGTCCGAGGTATGCACGGTAATGAAAAACCCCTTACTTGTCAATGTAATTAAATCATAAGTTAATGTATTACAAGGTATTAATGTATTAATCCATATTTAGTCTAGGGTATTGATTTACCTTACTAAATTTATGTTTATTGCGTCGGCAGGGTGCAGTCGGGGCGTGCGCAATGCTGTTGTGCACGAATATTTTTCAGGCGCGAATGGCGCCACGCCGGTTTGCGGCGGGGTGCCTTCACGCTGCCGGTGCTGCTGTCAGGCGCTGCGCGCGGCGCGCTTGCGTTCGTGTTCGAGCAGGTGTTTCTTGCGCAGCCGTATGTGGTGCGGTGTGACCTCGACGAGTTCATCATCGTCGATGAACTCCAGTGCCTGTTCCAGGCTCATGCGGATCGGCGGCGTGAGCAGGATGTTCTCGTCTGTCCCGGCGGCGCGGATATTGGTCAGCTGCTTGCCCTTCAGCGGGTTCACCACCAGGTCGTTGCTGCGCGAATGGATGCCGATGATGGAGCCTTCGTACACCGATTCACCATGCCCGATGAACAGGCGGCCGCGTTCCTGCAGGTTGAACAGGGCGTAACCCAGCGCCTTGCCGGTGCCGTTCGCAATCAGTACGCCGTTGTTGCGCTGTCCGTACTGGCCGGGCTTCATCGGTCCGTAGTGCGAGAATACGCTGTAGATCAGGCCGGTGCCCTGCGTGCTGGTGAGGAATTCGGTGCGGAAACCGATCAGCCCGCGCGCCGGCATGATGTAGTCCAGGCGCACGCGGCCCTTGCCGTCCGGCATCATGTCGGTCAGTTCACCGCCGCGCTCGCCGAGCTTTTCCATCACGGTGCCCTGGTGGATATCTTCCACGTCGACAGTCACCTGCTCGTAGGGTTCGTGTGTCTCGCCGTCGATCTCGCGCAGGATGACTTCCGGGCGCGACACGCCCAGTTCGAAGCCTTCGCGGCGCATGGTCTCGATGAGGATCGCCAGATGCAGCTCGCCGCGCCCGGATACCCGGAACTTGTCCGGGTCGCCGGTTTCGTCGACGCGCAGCGCGACGTTATGCAGCAGTTCACGCTGCAGGCGCTCATGAATGTTGCGCGAGGTGACGTACTTGCCGTCCTTGCCGGCAAACGGCGAGTTGTTCACCTGGAAGGTCATGCTGACCGTGGGCTGGTCGACGTTCAGCGCCGGCAGGGCCTCGACCTTTGCCGGGTCGCAGAGGGTATCCGAGATGTTCAGCTTGTCGATGCCGGTAAAGGCGATGATGTCGCCGGCCTGCGCCTCGGGGACCTCGATGCGTTCCAGGCCCAGGAAGCCGAACACCTGCCCGACACGCCCGTTGCGCGTCTTGCCCTTTCTGTCGATGAGCGTGATCGGCATGTTGGTGCGGATCTTGCCGCGGCTGATACGGCCGATGCCGATGACGCCGACGTAACTGCTGTAATCGAGCGTGATCACCTGCAGCTGCAGCGGGCCGTCGGGATCGACCTGCGGTGGCTGCACCTTGTCGACGATGGTCTCGAACAGCGGGGTCATGTCGGCGGCCGGCTTGTCGTGCTCGTAGCCGGCATAGCCCTGCAACGCGGAGGCATAGATCACGGGAAAATCCAGCTGCTCGTTGGTGGCGCCGAGCCGGTCGAACAGGTCGAAGGTCTGGTCCAGAACCCAGTCCGGTCGTGCACCGGGGCGATCGATCTTGTTGATAACCACGATCGGGCGCAGCCCCAGGTTGAATGCCTTCTGGGTCACGAAACGGGTCTGCGGCATGGGGCCGTCCACGGCGTCGACCAGCAACAATACCGAGTCGACCATGGACAGCACGCGCTCCACCTCGCCGCCGAAGTCGGCGTGGCCGGGGGTGTCGACGATGTTGATGCGGTAGTCACCCCAGCGGATGGCGGTGTTCTTCGACAGGATGGTGATGCCGCGTTCCTTCTCCAGGTCGCTGGAATCCATGATGCGCTCGGGCACCGCCGCGCGCTCGCCGAGCGTGCCCGACTGACTGAGTAGCTGGTCTACCAAAGTGGTCTTGCCATGATCGACGTGCGCGATGATGGCGATATTTCTGAGTTTGCTGATCATGGGGATTCGGGCCCGGACGCGGGCGGATGTGGTTTTAAGGGCGCAGATTATACAGGAGAAGCGAGTGGCCGCGTACAGCATTTGTTCTTCTCGCACCCGGCGTGCCGGTGCCCTGTGCCGCTCCACGCGGTGCAGACCAGGCCGACGGGCGCAACAGGTGATGCGCCTGGAAGAGATGGCCGCTGCCCCGGACCGCGAGGAAAAAACAGGAAGAACATAAACGGCTATAAGGATATTATGGGTGGAAAGTTCATGCGAATCGGCGGGCCAACGCATTTCCGGTCCGGCAAGAGGGGAATTATCATGAAAATCATGCTGGTCGTCGCGCATGGCAGCCGTCGTGCCGAATCCAACGACGAGGTGCGTGCGCTGGCACAACAGCTCAACGGGCTGGCCCGGGAATTCGATGTGGTCAGCTGCGCCTTCCTGGAACTGGCGGAGCCTTCCATTCCCGATGGTCTGCGCGAGGCTATCACGGCCGGTGCGCGCGAAGTGGTCGTGGTACCGTATTTCCTGTCGGCCGGGCGGCATGTGGTGAAGGATATTCCGGGCGAGGTGGAGGTGGTACGCGCCGAGTATCCGGATATCACCATCACCCTGGCACCCTACCTGGGCGCGGCGCCGGAGCTTGCCGACCTGCTGCTGAAGCAGGCGCAGCCGGACCGCGGCTAGACCTGTGGTCATGCGCGGCTCGCCGTGGCCTGCGGCGAAACCGGGAACCCGTCCAGCGGCAGGCCGGTGCCTGGGGTGGAAGGCAAATCATGCTTCCCGGCACCTCGCACTTGCGCTAACGGATACAGTGGCTGTTTCGAGTTTCACCGCAATCAGGGTTGCAGAATATTCCCATGCAAGCAGAGCCTGATCATGTCGCCCTGTATTACCGCTTCGGGGCGGCCCTGCTGATCGGCCTGCTGGTGGGGCTGCAGCGCGAGTATTCGCAGCTGCAGCAGAAAGAATATGAAAAGATGTTTGGCGGGGTGCGCACCTATGCCCTGCTGGGGTTGCTTGGCTGCACGGCCGCCTTCATAGCAGAACACACCGGGTCGGTGCTTGCCTTCGTGGTGATTATCGGCATCAGTGGCGGGCTGGTCATGATCGCCTATGCCGTGACGGCGCTGCGCGGCAGCCCCGGCATGACGTCGGAAGTGGCGGCGGTGATCACGCTGCTGACCGGCGCCTTGTGTTACTGGGGTGAACTGGAACTGGCCGCGGCCCTGGGCGTGTCCATGGCGGTGGTGCTGGCGCTCAAGCTGCAGACACAGACGCTGGTGCGCAATATCACCCAGGCGGATGTCTATGCGACGCTGACCTTCGCCGTGATCGCGCTCGTTATCCTGCCGGTGCTGCCGCGCACCAGCTTCGGACCGCCGCCATTCGACGTGCTGGTGCCGTACAAGATCTGGCTGATGGTGATCTTCATCTCCGGCATCAGCTTCCTCGGTTACGTGCTTATCAAGATCGTCGGGGCACGCCGCGGCGTGGGCCTGACCGGTCTGCTCGGCGGCCTGGCCTCGAGCACCGCCGTCACGCTCAGCTTCGCCCATCGCAGCCGTGACCTGCCCGGGCTGGCGCGGCCGTTTGCGCTGGCGATCCTGCTGGCCTGGAGCATCATGTTCGTGCGGGTCATGGTCGAGGTGGCGGTACTCAACCAGCCACTGCTGCGCATTGTCTGGATTCCGCTGACCGCGGCGCTGGTCGTCAGCATGGCCTATTGCGTCTACCTGTACTACAGCCAGTCCGCCAGCAAGCAGGAAGAGGAAGACCACTTCAAAAACCCGTTTGAACTCGGGCCGGCGCTCAGCTTCGGCCTGCTGTACGCGGTCATCCTGCTGGCGGCCAATGCCGCGCGGCTCTACCTGGGGGATGCCGGGGTTTACCTGTCCAGCATCGTCTCCGGTCTGGCCGATGTCGATGCCATCACGCTGTCGATGGCCGAGCTGAGCCGCGCCGGCGGCGCGATCGAGCAGTCAACGGCGGCGCGCGCCATCGTGCTGGCGGTTGTGTCGAATACCCTGGTCAAGGGCGGCATTGTGCTCAGCATGGGTTCCGCCGCGCTGGTCAGGGCAATCCTGCCCGGCATACTGGCGACGCTGGCCACGGCGGTCGGGGTGGTGTTTCTGCTGTAGCCCGGTTGTCACTCACCGCCAGTGCGCCGGAGTGGAGGCTGGCATCGGCGGTTGCGCATCACTTCGTATCTGATGCGGTTCGCTGCGCTCGTCGCAATCCTGCGGATTGACTGCCTCCGGGGATGGATTCGGAATCAGCATTCCCCGTACACAGAAAACCTGCGTAGGTATTGTAATCAGCTTGCTGCCCGAAGTTCTGTCAGGGCTGAAGAAATCACGCGAATTGCGGAGCGTATCAGGAGTAGCGATAGACCTAGCGCAACGACAATATCAGGCCAGCCAGAACCCGTGAGCCAGACTGCACCCGCTGCCAGGAAAACAGAAATATTCGATGCGATGTCGTTTCGCGAGCATTCCCAGACTGAACTCATGTTCACATCCTCATGGCGGTGTCGCCAGAGAAGAAACAGACAAGCCGAATTCGCCACAAGACCTGCAAGACTGAATATTCCCATCACCTCGAAGACAGGGACACCGGGAATATAGAGTCTGTAGGCGACTTGAACAACAACCACCAGCGCCGCCAGTAAAATAAGCACACCCTTGAACAGGGCAACCCTGGCCTTTACGGCAGTCCCCCTGAAAACGGCGTACAGGCTAAGGCCATACGTCAATGCATCTCCAAGGTTATCCAGACTATCGGCAAGCAGGGCAGATGATCCGGAATAGTACGACGCACCCGCGATCACCAAAAACATCAGCGCGTTGATAGCCAGAACAATGCGTAATGTCCCGCGCTGCCGTTCGTGTAATTGCTCCAGTGAACAATCGATATCACAACATCCGGTCATGGGTGAACTGTACTACCGGCAGCGAAGGCATGACATTATCCATTTTTGGTAATGTTGGCTTCGGGCTGGTCTTATGTCGCCAAGCCGATGTTTATACAGGAATCGGCGAAACAACAGGGATGCATCGGAACCCGTCATTTCACTGTCCGGCCATGGAATACACTCGATCCGCGAGTTGCAGCCAGTGTGTCGATGTCTGGCATTTCCCGTCAGTTGGGATGCCGGGCTGCAATCATGCGCCTGATGCCTTCCCCCACACCGCGAACACCGGGTCCGACCGCGACAGCTGGCCGGTGTACTTGTCATCGGCCGGGCGCGGGTATCCGCGCACCGATTCACTGGCCAGCCCGGTGTAAGTTCCCGCCGCGCGCAGGTACTCCAGCACCAGGCCCATGCGCTCGAACGGGTGCAGCTCGCTCCACAGCGCGATCGCCTTGGTCGGGAACCAGCGGTCGGAAAAGGTGATGACGAGCGGTGCGCCAGGCTTCAGCACGCGACCCAGCCCGTGCAGCACCGCCACCGGCTGGGTCAGGTATTCGATGGACACGCTGCAGATGGCCGCGTCGAACGTACCATCGCCGAACGGCAGGACCGGGTCCACGTTCAGGTCGTGCACCACGCGCTGCGCGAGCCGAGGATTGCGCGCCAGCTCGTCCGCGTTCATGCCCAGCCCGGTGACCTGCAGGCCGTCGGTATCCCCGGGCAGGTGCGACACCCAGCTGCTCATCAGGTCGAGCACCTGCATGCCGGGGGCGAGGAAACGGCGATGGATGGCCACGATGTTGTCGATGGCCGTGCTGTCGATATGCTGTACCAGTCGCGGCTGTGCGTAGAACTGCGCATCGTCGCGCGGGTCCATGCGCCGGAACGGGTCGGCGGAAAACCAGTCCGTGGCACCGGGTGCCTGGAGTGTTTCCAGGCCGGCGCCGGCGTCGAGCGCGTCCATGACGAGGTCGTTGCAGCGCCCGCCGTGTTCTCCGGCTGAACCGAGCCGCCGGTCGATGCGCGCCGCCACCGCGAGCGGCAGGTGTGCCAGCGGGTGATTGAGATCCAGCGTGACCGAGGCCTCGTCCAGCTCGACGATGCGTAGTGGCTGCACGTTTTCCGGGTAGATATCCGCCGTGCCGGCCGCGATGTAGCGTGGATAGTGGCGGCCGCGGAAAATCTGTATCGGCGGGCCGCTGCGGCGTTGCAGCTTGAGTGCACTGCGCGGGATACGATGCAGGTTGCGGTCCGTGTACGGCGGCACCAGCTCGCCGGGTGCGAAATTATCGGTGACCCACTCACCCTCGCTGGGCGGGAGTTTGAGCGACAGCGCGCCCGGCAGGATGTCACGCCAGAAGTTGACTTTCCCGAAGTACTGGCGGTTGGTATGTGCGATAGCGTCCTGTTGCCAGTCGATGCGCAATTCCACGGCGGCCTGTTCTGTCATGGTGCTTATCCGAATAGATGAACAATCACTGCGTTGCTGGAGGGCGAGATGTTTTCTCGTCTAAAACTGAATGGCCACGGAAGAACACGGAAGAACACGGAAAAATAAATCAATGCCGGGTGAGATGTAGGGTGCGTTTTACGCACCGTTAGCGATGTACCGGGAGGGCACCCTGTAATTGATATGTTAGACGTGAGACATGAAAAGGATAATGGCCACGGAATCCACGGAAGAACACGGAAAAATAAGACCTGCATCTTATATAGCCACGACGTATACGGGATAAGTCGCAATGATTCCCGCGTGTAGGGTTTGCGCTTTCAAGTCAGCGAAAATCCGGCAGGCTGGAAAGTTCTCCTGTCCCCGTTTGATATTCCTGTACATACAATCAGGGGCTGATAACGAATCAAGCGCAGGGTTCTCGCTGTGATAAAATGTTGCATTGTTTCTTTCCGTGTTCTTCCGTGGATTCCGCGGCGATTCCGGTTCGTGCATGAGGAGGATTGCCGGGGTCAGTATTCCACATACTCCGGGCTGAGCTCGATGTAGAACGTCGACAGGATCTTTTCCGGTTCCTTGCGTGCCGGCAGCGTCTGGCGGATGCGCGCCTCGACCCGTGCGGCATCGATGACCTGCCGGTCGATGATGCGCGGGTAGAGCCGGTATTGCTGCGCCAGCTTGAGCGGCTGCACGCGGGCATGCTGCTCGAAGGCGGCACGCGTTGCCGTGTCCAGTGCGGGCAGCAACAGCTGCCAGGGGGCCTGCCAGCGGATAAAGTCATCGATCAGCTGGTGGTGCGTCGCATCGTGATGCGTGGCATCGATCAGGGTGGCGGGAAAGGCGTCACCGGCCAGCGTGCGGCCTGTCAGTCCGGCATCGAGGTCGATACCCGTCACGCCGCTGCCGCTGCCGTCCTCCCGGCGTCGAAAGACCTGGGCGGCGGGGGTCGGGCCGGCGCAGTCATTGATATAGGCGCCCAGGTAGTCGGCGATGGCCCCGGTCGCTGTGGCGTCGATACCGAGCTGCCCGGCAGCCGTGGAGGTGAAGGTGCGCCGGCAGTTCTGGCCGGTCAGCCACACCAGTGATTGCCGGCTGGCCAGCTCATCCGGCGCCACAGCGCTGTCCAGCAGCACCAGCGGGCGCCCTGTCCGGTCCAGCAGCCACAGCTCGTAGTGGTCTAGGAAGGGGAAGGGGACCTGGTCGTGCACCTCGAGCAGGTGCTCGTACACCCGCTGCCCCATCTGTTCCATGCGCCGGAAATCCTCGGAGGGAAAGATCGGTCCGCGCCGGAGGCCCTTGTCCTGCGACCAGGCGCCGAAACGGATGTCGCTGACCTGCGGCCTGCCGTGTCCCGCCAGGTCTTCCATCAGGCCGTCGTTGCTGACATAGATATCCCAGTGCACACCATCCGCCGTGACGGCGTCCGCCGAGCCGCAGCGCACGCAGTTCATGCTGCCGCGAAACGGGTTGAGCATGCGTTGTGAGTAGCACTGAAAAGACATCGTCCCGGTACGCCTTTCTGACCGCGATTGGGCTATCCTACACCACCCGGGACGAGTATGCCCGGTGATGCATAAGCCCTATACTGCAACGCTTTCCGGTCCGGATTCAAACATGCCTGTATTGCGACTCGACAAGGTTTCGCTCGCCTTCGGCCATCGCGCGCTGCTGGACGGCGTTGACCTGGAATTGCGCAGGGGCGAGCGTGTGTGCCTGGTGGGGCGCAATGGCGAGGGCAAGTCCTCGCTGCTGCGCGTGATCAGCGGCGAGCAGGCCGCCGATGACGGCGAGGTATGGCTGCGTCCCGGTATGCGGATTGCCTCGCTGGCGCAGGAAGTGACCCTGGACAGCGCGGCCCCCGTCTTCGACGTGGTGGCCGGCGGCCTGGGGGAGCTGGCGGAACTGGTCTCGGCCTACCATCATGCCGCTCATGCGCTCGGGCAGCATCAGGACGCGGCCGCCATGGAACGGCTGGCGAACCTGCAGCATGAACTGGAGGCTGGCGACGGCTGGCAGCTCGAGCAGCGCGTGGAGGCCGTGTTGTCACGCCTGCAGCTGGACGGCGAGGCCGGCTTCGATACGCTGTCCGGCGGCTGGCGCCGCCGCGTGTTGCTGGCGCGGGCGCTGGTGTGCGAGCCGGACATCCTGCTGCTGGACGAGCCGACCAACCACCTCGACATCGAGGCCATCACCTGGCTGGAAGAGTTCATGGCGGACTTTGCCGGAGCGCTGCTGTTTATCACGCACGACCGGGCCTTCGTGCGGCGGCTGGCGACGCGCATCATCGAACTCGACCGCGGCCGGCTGACTTCGTGGCCCGGGAACTACGACGATTACCTGCGCAGGAAGGCCGCGCAGCTTGAGGTCGAGGAACGCCACCACGCACAGTTCGACCGCAAACTCGCCCAGGAAGAGGCCTGGATACGCCAGGGTATCAAGGCACGCCGTACCCGCAACGAGGGGCGGGTGCGGGCGCTGCAGGGTTTGCGCGAGGAGCGCTCGCAGCGCCGCGAACGCGGTGGCCGCGCCGACCTGCAGCTGGACCGTGGCGAGCAGTCCGGCCGCCTGGTATTCGAGGCGGAGGATGTGACGGTGCGTTTCGGTGAGCGCACCATCATCCGCGATTTCTCCACCACCATCCTGCGCGGCGACCGGATCGGCATCATCGGCCCGAACGGGGCCGGCAAGTCGACGCTGATCCGTGTACTGCTTGGCGACCTGCAGCCGGACAGCGGGCGTGTGCGGCGCGGCACGCGCCAGCAGGTCGCATATTTCGACCAGCAGCGCGAGCAGCTCGATGCGGACAAGTCGGTGATGGACAGCGTCGCTGCCGGCAGCCAGCGCGTGATCGTGAACGGCAGCGACCGGCACGTGGCCGGTTACCTGCGCGATTTCCTGTTTCCGCCGGAGCGCCTGCAGTCACCGGTGAGCTCACTGTCCGGCGGCGAGCGCAACCGCCTGCTGCTGGCGCGCCTGTTCGCGCGTCCCGCCAACCTGCTGGTGATGGACGAACCGACCAACGACCTCGACGTGGAGACGCTGGAACTGCTCGAGGAACTGCTGATGGATTACCACGGCACCCTGCTGCTGGTCAGTCACGACCGCGCCTTCCTCGACAATGTCGTCACCAGCTCACTGGTGTTCGAGGGTGACGGTATCATCAACGAGTACGTGGGCGGTTACACGGACTGGCAGCGCCAGCGCGCGGCCGGCGCGCAGCGAAGTCCCCGGTCGCCGGCGGCGAAGCCGGGGAAAACGCCACAGGACAGGACTCCCGCTGCCAGGCCGGTCAAGCTTGCCTACAGGGAACAGCGTGAACTCGACACGCTGCCGGCA
>JBATJF010000291.1:0-1513 GCA_049668345.1 Gammaproteobacteria bacterium | reverse complement strand
GGCAGGCGCCGGTACAGGAAGCAGTGCGCGCGCCCGGCCTCGAGCAGGCGCTCCATCCACTCCGCTTCCGCGCCGCTCAGCTCATCGAGGCCGGCGAACACGTAGCGCAGGTCATCGTCAGGCGTGTGCGCCGCCAGGCGCTGCAGCATGGCCAGGCCCGGATCGAGCAGACCTTCCGCCTGCAGCTGCGCATGCCAGGCCTGCCACAGCCGGTGCACCACGCGCGCCTCCAGTCCGAACGGTTCCGGCAACTGTCGCGCAATGCCGTAGGCGCTGGCGAGCAGGGCGGTGAAATCCTCCAGGTCCGGCGGGACCGGGATGCGGTTCAGGGTCAGTTCGTCGAACAGCGTGATCAGCACGCCGGCGAGCTGCCACGGGTCCTGCGTGCCGAACACCTTCGGGTGCTGGCGGATGGCCTCGACCAGCAGCAGTTCGCGGCGTGCGCGTCCGGGTATCGCCGCATCGAGCGGGGTGTGCGCGGTCAGCCAGTGTTCCGGCGTGTCGATGTGCGGACCGAGCAGGGCAGTGTGCCCCGCGGTGGCGGCGGCGGTGAGCAGGGCGAAACGCAGGTCGGGTGCGAACTGCAGGTCAGGCAGCAGGATGACAGTGCCGGTCAGGTCCGGCAGGGAAGAGGCGTGCGAGACGACATGCCGTGCCAGCACGGCCAGCAGATCAGCGTGGCACGGGACCTGGATGACCCGTGCGTTCATGCGAGTTGCCGGGGAAGATACATCAGCGTGCGGCCGGTGTGCCGCGACGCTGCGCTGCTGCCGTATGGCGCGTGATTCAACGCTCCAGGAGTTTCAGCTTGTCGGGCTTGTCCTTCCACTCGTCGGCGTCGGGCGGCGCGTCTTTCATTTGCGTGATGACCGGCCATTCCCTCGACAGCTCGGCATTCAGTTCCAGGAACTGTTCCTGGCCGGGCGGCAGGTCGCCTTCGTCGAAAATGGCGCCGATCGGGCATTCGGGTTCGCACAGCGTGCAGTCGATGCACTCGTCCGGGTCGATGACGAGGAAGTTGGGGCCCTCGTGGAAGCAGTCGACCGGACACACCTCGACACAGTCCGTGTACTTGCACTTGATACAGTTTTCGGTCACAACGAATGTCATGCAACTCTCCAGTCAGTCAGCGGCGGCGCGTGTGCCCCTCCGCAATCTCTCCAGTGTCAGGCAGATTCTCACGTACATCGCGTAAGCTGCTCTATTGCCACAAACAAGCTGTGGCCGGAAACCGGCGCCGGGCCGTCAGTATACCCGCAAAGTGCTGCGTTTATGAATGCAGATCCTGCTGCGCCAGCTCCTTCAGGGCATAGAGCTGTGCGAGCGCCTCGCGCGGTGACAGGCTGTCCGGGTCCAGCTCGTTCAGCGCACTCAGCAGCGGATGGTCCTGCGTGGCCAGAAACAGCGGCATCTGCGGCGAGGCCGGCGCCGCCACGCCCTGTTGCCGGCGCTCCAGGTCCGCCAGCCGGGCCTGTGCCTGGCGGATGACGGCTTTCGGCACGCCGGCCAGGGC
>JBATJF010000290.1:0-7571 GCA_049668345.1 Gammaproteobacteria bacterium | reverse complement strand
CGGCGAACCAGCCGGATGCGGACGGATCCGCCACCTGCTCCACCGGGTGCCAGCCGATTTCAAGCGTGGGATTGGGCATGACGCTGCCACCCAGTACCCTGCCGATGAGCTGCGCCCCCAGGCAAATACCCAGCATCGGGATGCCCCGCTCCACCGCACGAGCGATCAGGTCGAGTTCCTGTTGCATCCAGTTGGTGGGTTCACAGACGTTGCCCGCGCCACCCATGAATACCAGTCCGGCCACCGTATCGAGGTCGCGCGGCACATCCACACCCTCGTCGAGGCAGACCACCTCGAACGGGTAGCCGCGCGCCTCCAGCAGTGTGCCGAGGTAACCGGGCGGCTCGCACACGACATGTCGAAAGCAGCGAATGGGTTTCATCACAGCGAATTCAGTTGCATGCGTGCCCGACCGTTCCGGGTGAAGAGGAAGACAATGCCCGTATTATCCGGTTTTTCGCATTCACGGGGTACTGCCTCGTGTGACGGCGAGCGTTCGGTGTGATGCCATTGAATCGTGCGCAATTGCGGACGGCTCAGGCAGTAAAATCAGACTGCAGTGTAAACTGCCTGATGGGGTTCGCAAGCTCGCCGCATCGGGCATTGCAACATGAAGAGACATCGTCAACGCATCCGGTACAGATTACGCCCGCACGACCGATCGATACATTCTCCCCCACCCGGGCGAGCCCAAGGCACAGGCCAGCGTGCCGGGCGGTATCACATGCGGCAGGATCTCACGGACCGCTGCGCCACGGCGTTCCCGCGTACAATGGCAGCATGCACAGTGGAGCAAGCCGTGAAATCGAATGGCCCGACGACGTCGCCTCGGCCCGCACCATCCAGGAGGCGCTGCGCGGACAGGTACTGCGCGAGGACCGGCTCGGACCGGTCCACAGCGTGGCCGGTGTCGATGTCGGCTTCGAGGACCGGGGCAAGACCACCCGCGCCGCGGTCGTCATGCTCGCCTTTCCCGGGCTGGAACCGCTTGCACAGGCCATCAGCCGCTGCCCGACCCGCTTTCCCTACGTCCCCGGCTACCTGTCGTTTCGCGAGTTGCCCGCGGTACTGGAGGCACTGGACCGGCTCGCAACCCCGCCCGACCTCATCCTGTGCGATGGCCAGGGCCTGGCGCACCCGCGCCGCTTCGGCCTGGCCTGCCACCTGGGCGTGTTGACGGATATTCCCTGCATCGGGGTGGCCAAGTCGCGCCTGATCGGCAGCCATGACGCGGTGCCGCCCGACAAGGGCCGGTGGGTGCCACTGGTGGACAGGGGCGAAACGATCGGCGCCGTCCTGCGCACACGCACCCGTGTCAGCCCGGTGTATGTATCGATCGGCCATCGCGTGAACCTGGCGACGGCGATCGAATACACCCTGCGCTGCACCACCCGTTACCGCCTGCCCGAGACCACACGCCACGCCCACCGCCTGGCATCGGGTTTGTAGGAGCGCTTCGTCAGGTGCAGGAGCGTTTCTCAAGCACGATGGGATTTGGAAACATATCGCGGATCGGATCCGCTCCTGCAGGTGCAGCTATTCGGGTGCAGGAGCGCGGGCATGCGCGAACGATGCCTATCCCCCTCCCGTCCGCCTTCAGAGTTTCGAGCAGATGGTCCGCTGCCCTTCAATGGTCGTTACCAGGTCATTGCCGTTGAGCGTGAACATGAGGGAATCGCCCTTCACGGTCACCTCCACCTGGTTCCCCGACATGCGGTAGGTACCGGGTTGACTCTCGTCATCCACGACCAGTATTACATTACCATCCTTGCTGAAGGTCATCCGGTCGAGCATGCATGCCATGCCGCCATAGGAGGCCGACAGGGAACCGGGCAACTTGCTGCTGGCACTGTCCCCGTCACCGCCGCCCTTGCGGCACACGATCTTCTCGCCCAGCATCGAGCTTTCCAGGTCACCGTCGTCGTTGAGTGTAAACACCGTGCTCTGGTTGTTCGCGGTCACGACAACCCGGTCCTCGTCCACGATGTAATCACCCGCGGTTTCCGCCATCTGCACGCCGAACAGCTTCATGCTGATGTAGACCTTGCCATTATCGCGAAAGGACAGCTTGTCATACAGGCCGCAATCGGCACCGCCGTAGTCACCGGACGGGCCGGACGAGCAGGCGACGAGCATGACCGTCATCAGGGGTACCACCAATAATCTGCACAGGGATATGTTCATGTTCTTCTCCTTACCAGGCGCAGTGTCTGCCAATGCGGGAATTGTTGAGTGATAGCTGCCGGGATGCGACGCGGCACACCTGCATCGCCCGCGAGGTCCTGGCCGATCGGGAGACGGGGTTGACTGCAAGCGCGGCTGGAATTCGTACGGAAAGCGGGTGTTGGTCCGGCGTGAGCCGCCTGGCCGGCAATCCCCAGGCCTGTCATTGCCCAGCGAGATCAAGGCCATTGACGTGCCCCCCAGATTCGCCAGCCGGCATTACACGGCATGCACGGACGTGCATGACAACAGCATAGCCCGTTTGGCACGGGATTCCAGTACTGCCTGCCAGGGTCGGCACCCGGCTGATGCTGCCGCGCAGACAGCTGCCCCGGCAACAGGAGAATACGCGAACAATCCACGATATCTAACTGATATTCAGTTATTTTATGTGCGTTACACCCGGCCACACCACGCACCTTTGTCCAATATCATGCCATAGCGCCGGGTGTTCTAATTGACCCTGAACGCAATGACCTGCGCTGCACATGACATCCCCCGTGCGCCAGGCCGGCACGGGAGAACAATAAGATGAACCAACAATTGACAGGCACCGTGCTGGCCGCATTGCTGTCACTCCCGGCCCAGGCGGCTGACCGGATAACCGAGGCACAGATCCAGCAGGTGATCGATGCCACCGACGCGGCCGCGATGGACTGCGATACCGCGGGCATCGGGCTGTACCTGAGTGACACGTTCGAAAAGGTCATCGAGTTCCAGTACAAGAAATGGATGGCGAAGGTCAGGATCGACAAGGACGAATACCTGGAGCTGATCGACGCGGGCTGGGTGAACATCGGGGCGTACGACTATCAGCGCTCCGACACCGAGATTCATATCATGCCGGACGGCCTGAGCGGTGAATCCTACTCGACCGTCATCGAGCACGTCGTCCTGGACGGCGTGGAAATGACCAGCCGGTTCCGCGAATACACCATCTACGCCCTGGAAAACGGCAGGCCGGTCATCACCGAGGTCAGCGGCTACACCCTGGTCGGCGACACGACCCCGCAGTGACGGCAGCGCAAATCCCGCCCCGCCAGGCGGAAAAAACGATCAGGCCCCTTCCTTCGCTCTCCGCCGATCGCTAGAATCGGCTTCAGCGAACCCTGTTATGCTGTAAAACCCCTGACAGGCCGCCATTGCCCGGTCTGCCGTCATGGCGAGCGCAGCGATGTCCGGCTGATTGATCATGCATTCAATTGATGGCTTCCTCACTTTGTTCCGCGCCATGATGTGATACATGAATGACATCGGAATTCGGCCCGGATTGAACAGTTACGGGAAATCGGCGGCGGCCACGGACGGACTCCGCAAAACCGGCCATACCTCGATTGACGCAGGAAGGCAGGCATGCCGCCCGAATGACAATCCCCCCGACAAGAGACACGGAAACAACGCGATGCAAGCACACCACCCACACCCGGCATACGCCGCCCTGATCGCACTGGCGCTGTGCCTGCTGCTGGTGACCGGCCCGGCCGGGAGCGCACCGGGCACGCAGGTCGAACAGACGGTCCAGCACCTGATCGGCTATGTCTCGGGCTCCGACCTGACCTTCGTGCGCAACGCCAGCGAGTACACGCCGAAGCAGGCCGCCGAACACATGCTGAAAAAATACCGTCATTTCCGGGACGACATCGCGACACCCGAGGACTTCATCGCGCTGTGCGCGACCAAAAGCCTGTTAAGCGGCAAACCCTACCTGGTCATCGACAGCCAGGGCCACGCGGTCCCGACCGGTGACTGGCTCCGGGTCGAACTCGCCGCCTGGCGGGAACGCCGCCCGTGATGCGCCTGCCGGAACGTCTGCGCTCGATGGCCCGTGGCCTGCCGCTTGCCTGCCTGGTCCTGGCAGGCTGCGCCACCGCCCGGCTCGATACCACGCCACCGGTCCAGTCCTGGCTGGCCGCGCCCGGCACGCTCGCCCCGGTCGCCAGCCGCAATGACGACACGCTCCGGATCATGACGCTCAACATTGCGCATGGACGCGGCGACAGCTTCCACCAGCTGCTGCAGGGCTCGGCCACTACCCTGGCCAACCTGGACAGCATCGCCACCCTGCTCAGGAACAGCGGCGCCCGGGTGGTCGCCCTGCAGGAAGCGGATGGCCCCTCGTTCTGGAGCGGAAATTTCAACCACATCGACTATCTCGCCCGCAACGGCGCCTTCAGCCACTCGGTACACGGCATGCATGCGGACGGACTGGGGCTCGCCTACGGCACGGCCCTGATGGCGAATCTCGACCTCACGGACCCGCGGGCCATCACCTTCGATCCGGCACTGTCGCCGGTGCCCAAGGGCTTCGTGGTATCGACGGCACGCTGGCCGGGTCATCCCGATGTCGAGGTCGATATTGTCTCGCTGCACCTCGACTTCGCCAGTGAGGTGACCCGCAGGCAACAGGCCCAGGCGCTGATCGATACCCTGCGCGACAGGCAGCGCCCGCTCATCCTCACGGGCGACTTCAACAATGGCTGGCAGGAGAACTCCACCGTCGCGCACATCTGCCGGGCACTTGCGCTCACCGCCTACCGCCCGGACGCCATGGACCTCGAAACCTTCCCGGCCCTCGGCGAACGGCTCGACTGGATACTGGTCTCACCGGGGATTGCGTTCCGCTCTTACCAGGTACTGCCGGACACCGTGTCCGACCACCGTGGCGTGCTGGCCGAACTGGAACTGGAAAGGGACCGCGTAACACGTATTGCACGCACCGAGTGAATACGATTCACCCGTTCCAGCTATTGCCACGGCAGCCCATCCCCTGTACATCACGCGGACAAAATCAATAAAATAAGCCGGCACACTATGTGCTATTGATGCCCCGTATCATCCTGCCTGCACGGAAACATGCACACTGCACCCTTTAAACATGATCCGGTCTGTAAACAGGGAGCCCGGGGTTGAGTCTCTACCACGTACTGGTCATTGGTCCGCGCCGCGGACTCATCGAGGCATTGCGCCGCAGAGGCATCCCGTTCGCGGTGTGGCGGGAAAAAGCCACCTTTTCCATTGCGGATGCCAGGCCGCTTGTCACAGCACCGCTGTGGAATTCGACCGACAAGCTCAGGCAAATCATCGGCGCATCATTCGGTGCCACGCCCTGCACGCACGTGATCGCCGGCACCGAGGCAGCCGTCTACCCGGCCGCCGTGGCACGCCGGGTACTCGGCGCACGACGCTCGGCCACCACCACCGCGCTGCGCTGCCGCGACAAGCTGGCGATGAAAGAATACCTGTCCGGCTTCGACATCCCGATGACCGATTTCATGGCCGAAACCTCTGCCCGCTCGGCGGCAGAGGCCTTCGCACGCCTCGGCACGCCGCTGGTACGCAAGCGCAGAAAATCCTCCGGCGGGCGCGGCCTGGAGCTGGTTCACCGGGAACAGGACCTGGTCCTGCGGAAAGGCGGGCGTAACATCCTGGAGCGCTTCGTATCCGCGCCGGAGGCGAGCATCGAATCCTTCGTCAACGACAACCAGGTCCATTTCGTCAACACCACGCGCTACCTTGAAAAAGGCCATGTGAATTTCGTCCCCTCGGCATTCGATGCGGCCCTGCTGGAATCGCTGCTGGCACTCAACCGCCGCGTCATCGAGGCGCTGAAAATCAACTGGGGCATCACACATCTCGAGGTCTACCTGACCGCCCACGGGACCCTGTTCGGTGAAATCGCCCTGCGCCCGCCGGGCGGCTACATCATGAATGCCATGCAATACGCCTACGCGTTCAATCCCTGGGACGCGCTGCTCGCCATGGAACTGGGCGAGCACTTCGACTTCCCCGATGGCGTAACCGCCTACAGCTGCGTGGAAATATTTCATCCCGGTGCCGGGCAGGTCGCGGCCATCCGCGGCGATGACCTGCTCAGGCAGCACCCCGCCACGCGTGAATTCCGCCTCAGGATCCAGCCCGGGGACAGCATCGGCAAGCGGGAAAGCGCCGGGCAGGATATCGGCCACCTGCTGTACACCAGCGCCACACCCGACGCACGTCTCGAGCTGTACAACAGCTTTCGCAGGCAATTCGCCATCGAGATGAAGTAACCCCGCATCACAGGAGTCGACATCCTTTCTGCTATACTCTCACCCCCTCCGGGACAGCAACAGGATTCCCGGAGCAGAACTAAGCGGGAGCAGGCGGGATCGCCCGGCGCTCGAAATACCGGCCCGGGCCATACCGGAGTCTGGCAACGCAGCAATACCCCGCTGATTGCACATGAAGTCAAGAACTTGCTTCGTACCACTCGCGATGACGCCGTGCCGGAACCCGCCGGATGATGCACAATAACGGGATTGCATCCCGGACCCGTTCACCCATCGGGTCCTGATTAAAGGAATTACCCTATGAAACTTGTCATTCGCTACTTTTTCAAACTCGTGCACGCCATCGTCGGACCGATCCTCCTGCTGGCTGACCGGCTGACCGCGCCACGCGGCATCGAGCGTGAGCCCGCCGAACAACAACGCATTGACGAGCAGACGAAAGGCCTCGTCATGTACCAGTTCCTCACCTGCCCGTTCTGCATCAAGACCCGGCGCGCCATGAAGCGTCTGTCGCTCAACATCGAGACCCGCGACGCCCTCAACCACGAACCCAGCCGCAAGCAACTGCTGAAATGCGGCGGCAAGATCATGGTCCCCTGCCTGCGGATTACCGAGTCGGACGGCAGGGCGAAATGGCTCTACGAATCAGACGCGATCATCAAATACCTCGAACAGCGCTTTGCCTAGGAGCCTGTCGGACTTAGGATGATGCTACTGCGGCGGCGGGAAAGCGGCCCGAATGTCCCCGATTTCTCGTTACGTAGGACCACTATGCGCCTCAAAATCGTGATCATTTGTTCTCCCTTTCCCTCTCGCCTCGCTACGAACCCCTAAGTCCGACAGGCTCCTAGCCCGTATTTCTCACCGGGCGGCCGTTTACTCACACATTGAACTGAAATCATTGAACACATAGCTATCCCTCGACAAACACTGTGTCATTGGCCGTCGCCTGTCCCGGTGAGAAATGCGGGCCAGGACTGCCTCCCCGGCAGCGCGCATCCCCTGCGCGATATCCGGTTTAAACAGATCGCAGACCACGCCCCTGTTCTTCTGACCCTTGCCCGAATCGAGTGGGCAGATTAGCGTTGCAGGGCCGAATTCATCCGGCCAGCGGCCGATTGCCATGGGAGACAAGGAGGTCACCCTGTCCCGTGACACATTGCCCAGGGGGCGTCATTCCCTGCACCATCACGTCTGGTGCATCACCACGCTTACCCGTGGTCGTCACATCCTTTGTTTACGGATATCACCGCAGCACGCCTGCCCGGATGAAACACCGCTGGTCGAATGAATTCGACC